>DAOM01000005.1:0-24278 GCA_002501855.1 Candidatus Nitrosopolaris nunavutensis | reverse complement strand
AATAACTGCTATCAGCAGTACCTTTTTCTCAGTAGAACAAGCCATAGAGAGGTATGCTTTATAAGTACTTGTCAGACGAGTATACAACAGTGAATAAATACTTTGGAGCTTCAATTGTTATCCTTGCTCTATTCATAGTAATTGCCATATTAGTCTCCCCAAAAGTCGGTTTTAATAATGGTATTAATAATTCCCCTATTAGTAAGGTAGATTCTTTAGCATTTTTGGACATTAACAACTCACATTATCCTGTCTTTAATCAAATGATGATCTGGCTTACCCAATTTGGAAGAGAAATATTCTGGCCTATAGCAATAATACTTTTATTTGTTTTAGGCGGTTGGACAGGGAAAAAGACTGCAGTAGTTATTGCAATATCAATGCTTGTTCTTGTACCACTTGGTGTATTAGCAAAAGATATTGTTGCAAGACCTAGACCGGTAATCCCACAATCAGACTTTTTAATTGCACCGGATCGGGAGTATGCTTTTCCTTCTGGTCATGCGATGATAGTATCAGCAGGTGCAGCTGTAGCTTTAATGTTATCTAGAGATACTCCTAGGAAACTTGCGGTATCCGCTATTTTGGCTATAGAAGCAGCTCTTGTATGTCTATCCAGAATATATGTTGGTGGTCATTATCCATTGGATGTAATAGGCGGTATTTTATTGGGAGTTGGAGTGTCTCTTATTTTTGTAGGCATAGAAAAGCATATAGAATCACTAATTATGCCAATAAAGAAGATGCTTAAAAAACAGCAAAAGATTTAGTTCTTAGCATCATCACTATTCATGTTTCAGCCTACTTTGATTTACAATGCATCCTACGAATATTCAGATATAGACGCTCCGCGGGAGTTCGTGTAGGTGCTATCCCAATAATACAGTTCCTCCATCTATTATAATGGTATTTCCTGTAGCAAAAGAGAAATTATCACTTGCCACGCATGCAGCAACTTTGGCTACTTCTTCAGGCTTACCCCATCTTTTCATTGATGGTTCAGCAGCGGCCTGAGCTCTATCATATTCAGTCATTGAGCCACATGTTGCCAATGTTGCTATATTGCCAAGAGCCAAAGTATAGGCGCGAATGTTGCTGCTGCCATATTCCATTGCAATACATTTTGTCAGTGCTATGTTCCCAGCTTTGGCTATGGTGTACGGGGAACCTTCTATATGCCCCGCAATTGCAGGAGTTGAAGAGATGTTTATTATCACCCCACCATTTCTGTTGAGAACGTTTTGAAGCATAGAACGAATGACTGCCTTGGATAAGCGTACAGATCCCTTAAGATCTACTTCTATGATTTTTTCTTGCTCTTCATCTGTAACTTCATGAAACCTTTTATACCAAATTTCTCTGTCAAAAGGATAACCTGCATTATTTACCAGAATATCAATTCTATCATGGGCGGATAAAATTTGCTGCACGAATTTTTGTACGCTAGAGTTATCTGTTACGTCGAGCGATGCAGCAAATACTTTACCATTGATCTGTTTTATTGCACGATCTGCTTGCTCCTCATTTCTAGAGCAAACAATAACACTTGCACCATTATTTTCTGCAAACTCTTTTGATATTGAAAAACCAATACCTTTAGTAGATCCAGTGACTACCGCTACTTTATCTGCAAGTAACTTAGGGGTTTGTATCACATTACTACTATCACAGCAGATGTTAGAGGTTATAAAAATTACTACCATATTGCCACAGCATATTGCTTTACTAAGAGGATATTGTCGGGAGATAAAGGTATATAAAAAATGCGTAGAAATTATTTGCAGACCAATCGTAAACCAGATCGCGGCAGACATGAAGAGAAAGAAGTAAGAGTCGTTATTTGAGTTATCGAGCTGATTTCTCAGTTACTTAGGCAGACAAACTACAAGCACAAACCAGTTCATGGCGAAATTATCGGACTATATTTAGCTGGTTCTGTAATAGGTTATAAAGATTAAAAAATTGCACATTAAATTATTTTTTCAAAAGCATGTAATAATAGGATCACGATCAGCCGGTTCTATTCGCGATAAGAATGGGTAATAGAATCTTTAGTCATCATCTATATGAGAGTCTTTTTTTCCTTGTTATCTTATTCAGTATCTCAACAGTGATGACAGAATAGTCTAATGCTTCGACTTCAATTCCATTTGAAGCAACTATGAAGAGATGAGGAATATAAAAAATGATGTTGAGGTTTGTTTTATCACGGCATTTGATGTAAATTATCAGGCACTGAGAGCCGTATCTCCTACGCCGATATATGACTATCAGCATCGAGTAATATGAGAGAACCGTCAGAACCCGCTAATGTACATACACCAAAAGGAATCCGAAATAGAATATTTCTATTTTTTTGTTCTGTACCTCATGATCGGTAGCTTGCCCCGACTATGACGGCCATTCTTTTCTGCCATAGGATTTCCTATCTACACCATACCTACTCTCACCAACTATAATCTGTCATATTGATGGCATCGGCAAAGGTCCTTGTTGTTGTTGGCGGTGGATCTGAATGTTGCTATATTGAAATGGTGCTCCCACTTTCCCTTCATTCATATTTTTAATTTCAACATCCGCTGATTTAAGTAAACCAACATCAATCAGAACACGACCAAATCCAATTAATGATTAGTTAAAATCATGCCATGATGACTTGTTTCCGGGTATGGTACCAAAAATAATGTTCAGCGATATCTATCGTAAATATAGCTGGTTAATAGTGCGTGCCAGTTTGATATCATACGTACTTATGCCATTTAAATCATGTGTTATTAGGTTAATATCAAGCCGGTCGTAAACGTTAAACCATTCTGGATGATGATTTATTTTCTCAGCTTCCAAGGCGACTTTGGTCATAAAACTAAACGCTTGAATGAAGTTCTCAAATTGCAAAGTTCGGCTTAGCTTACCGCTGACCACCTTCCATCCATCTAATTTGCCGAGCTCATTCTTAATCTCTGCTTCTGATAGTTTGCGATACTCGTTGTCTGACATTATCGTATAACCACTAAGTAAGAGTACATGCATACTATATATCAGTGTTCTTCGTACCGAAAGTTTATGAGAAACATATTATGAATACACCTCGGCATATCAGAACATCGTATTAGGGATTTCGCATGACAAGGTTAAAAATTACATAAAGGAAACCAAGTTGGCGTCAGGTTTGCAAATACTCATTAGTCTTTTGCTCACTTAAAATTAGTGTCTTGAGTTCGTTTACTTTCTGGTCTGGTATTAATCTTAGCCGTCTTCGTTGCTAACTAGTATGAAATATTTTACTTACCAGACGCAAAATAAGAAAGTCTGACAAACACTGATGCTAGTTTGTTAGCATAGGAAAAATTCTAGGTTGCTGCTATTGTAATTTCGCGCTCATGCGATGACATTTCAATTTCGTTTCAAGAATAGAACAACCGAATCCGCTATGCTCGATATGATTGAAATACCACAGAAGAATTGCCCTTATAATACCTATTAGCTCCTTAAGGTTTAGTCGAATTTAACAATTGCTGAGTCGAGTTTAAAGCTGAAACTGATCTATAGCACTTTTCGCTGATACATATTAACGAGTGGCACACATCACCTTCACAATTAGTAGAACTCCTTTTTGTGAAACTTGATGCATTTGCCGCCTTGTAAGAATAGCCTAACGCAGCCGACATCAACATAGCTGTGAATAATACTAGTGCTACCGTTGCCAAAATCATATTGTTAATGATCTTGGTTATTATAGTATATTTCA
This sequence comes from Candidatus Nitrosopolaris nunavutensis, assembly GCA_002501855.1. Classification (GTDB taxonomy): domain Archaea; phylum Thermoproteota; class Nitrososphaeria; order Nitrososphaerales; family Nitrososphaeraceae; genus Nitrosopolaris; species Nitrosopolaris nunavutensis. The sequence continues at coordinate 20,530 of DAOM01000005.1, read as the reverse complement.
CTTAGGATTGTTATCATCATATTTCGATTCTAATAATTTTGCTTATTCAAAGTACTTATTGAAATTTGTCATTGCATAATTAATTAAGACCATTCTAGAGTGGAGATAATATTGATTTTTGAATGCGAATCATGAAGTCCAAGCGATGATTGAATTCGATATGTGTGAGTGGGACACCGGTTTGATAACTTAGCCTGCCAAGACAACGGCCAATAGTATCTACTAACAGTTCGAAGTAAAGATAATAGCCGCACCTCTGCCTGACTTTGTTTGAACTATAGCGATACCTCTATTCTTTTGACGAAGACAAGATCAATATGAAAAATAGTTGTCTGACGCCATTGTTCCAGGCTATAGAATGAATTGGAGACATTTATGAAATTTGTAGCAAGACAATTCAGCTGTTCGTACTGTCTCTGTTCATTTCGTTGATTAATTGCATCTCTTCTTTGAATATTTTGTAGTAGTCTAGCATACCACGATTTGAGAGTCCTAGTATTACATGTTTTTGACTGCCAATAGTAATTTATTTATTCCTCTATTATTACTTGATGGCTTAGAATCTGAGAATAAGAACAATATAGAATAGAAAAGAATTTCACAAAGTAATATAACTATAGGTATACATGCATTCAGATGACGCTAATTTAACTAACTCGAGGAGCAGTAGTCGCCACATTGAAAGTACACAACGGATCTTCTTTGAGCTAGCTAGTGATCAGAGGCTATCTATACTGTTTAAACTAAATAGGCAACAGTCGGAAACCGGAGTTTACAACCTTTCAAAACTTGCAAAGCATCTTAATGTTACTATGCAAGAAGTTCATAGAAATCTTAACAGATTAATGGATGCTGGGTTGATCAAAAAAGATTCCGCGGGAATATTTTCCTTAACAACTTTCGGAAATACCATCATAAATCAGATTGCAACTTTTGATTTTTTGTCAAGAAATAAAGAATATTTTTCAACTCATACCTTCGGAAAAGAAACTCGAATGAAATTCATCCAGAGAATTGGCGCCTTGAATAACTGCGAGTTTATTTCAGGATTAGTAGCTGTTATTGAGCTATGGAAACAGCATATTTACAGAGAATCTACCGAGTACATATACGGAATGTTACCACAAATCCCACTAGATTTGATTGAAGCAGTAATACCAAAAATAAAAGAACATGGTGGTATCAACTTTAATTATATTCTACCTCAAAAAGCTATGGTGCCAAAGAAGCGAACTGAACTTTTGAAAAACGCTGGCTTCCATGAATTCATAAAAAAAGGGATAGTAGAAAGAAGGATGGTTGATCGAATAGAGGTAGCAATAGTCTTAAACGAAAAGCAAGCAACTGTTATGTTCCCCACAGCGAAAGGACAAGGAGAGACAGATATGAATTCAGTATTCTATAGTGAAGACCCATTATTTCATGAATGGTGTCTAGATTATTTTAGATACAACTGGTATAATTCAAAATCTTTTGATGAAAGCAAGTTATTAGAAGTATAGTAGATAAGTAAGGAGATAGCAAACACTTCTGGGGACTGAAATAAAATAAACTGGGACTGCACAGGTATGTTGTTGCTTTTTTCAAAAGATCGATTTCTCAAACATTGGGTCAATCGGAGGCTTCATTGCCGAGTACTGCTACCACTATGATATTGTCAAGAGTAATAAGGGAGCACGTAAAAATGATATTCAGGGCATTTGGTAGAGTCGTTCTAGAATTTTATCAGAATGATTCTGGCCTGTTCTTCTTTATCGTTAAGATACAGATTCACTGTCTTAATCTGAATTATCTTAAAATATAAATTTTTTACTTTTACCTTCCGACATTTAAATTAATTTGCTCGCCGTCTCGAAGAATAATGTCTCTAAAATCTGAGACCGGCTTACCGTCAACGCTCGCTCGGACTGTCTTACCATTTGTATCTAAGCCTCCCCATATATCTAGAAAATCGCCTAGCGTATAATTTCTGTTTGCTGTAGATTCTACATGAATGGTACCACTGGCGTCATGGGTATGTAATGGAGCAATTCCTGGTGTACCATATTGGTCTAGAGAATGAACCTTCCATAATGATGAATCTATCCCTATTTGTGATGGAACAGGAGTGGAAGTACCATCAAAAGTAACAGTAAGGTGCGGGTGGATATGTTCCACTAAAGGTTTCGGTCCTTGTGTAGAATAAAGAGAAGTAGAACTGACTCCAAATGCTATAACAGCTGCTACAATAGGTATTATTATCATTATCATATTCCGCTTTCTCCTACGTCTATTAATCGCAACGTAACTGTCATCCCTTTTATTCTTTTGATTTCTCTTGTTACCCAATCCCTTATTCAGCTTATTCAAAGTTATTTTTAGACCAGGCTTATATTAATTCCTATAGATTAGATTAATATTTCGAGGTTTGCGTTATCTGCTACGAATCTTCCTCCAATTTCTGTGGGTCTGATATTAACACTAGTTGTTGGTTGCCATATTATCTTGCAACTTACGCCATGAAAGTGTAGCTGTATATCTCTTGGAATGACTGCTCCTTTCTTTCGAACAACAAGTGCGGAGTGCAGGGAATTTAGATCCAAGTTAGAACAAGATACCATTGTTACCAATATTGGATGAGTTAACTTTTGAAGTAGTCTTTAAAAATCACGGATTTGTTAACAATTATGGTTTTCATTTGATAGATTATTTAATTAGAGACAGTGATAGAACTTGGGTAGGATATGGCATTGAAGTAATTAATACTGCTTTTCTTCCTCCTTCTACTACCGTGGGGTGGTAGCTTTAGTGGTTTTGGGGGCGTAGCGATTAAAGTGATGTATGATGTATGAGGCATGAGTATTATCTATTATTTCCAATAACATTATCTAATATAAGCTTCAGAATTATTCATATAAAAAAACTGAACTATTTTTTTATACAGAAAACAAAAGTCTGTCTTCACGATGTCTTTTATGCCAATAGAACATATTTCTGTGTTTACACTTTATGCAGTCATAGAAGCTCTTCTGATAATCGACTCTTGGACAAGGTTCAAGCATAGTAGAAATATATTCTGAGGTTGGTGGAAATACAATATAATGTGTTCCACAATTAGAGCAGCCGAATGCCTGCCTACCATGAGTTAGAGGAAGAAAGTCTTGACGAGGACTCATTATACTACGTGTTTTAGCGATTTATTTTAATTTTTTTGGAAAGAGCTAGCGTGGTATTCCCAGATACTGTCATTTACTGCCAGCTTTTCCAACCTTCGAGCGCAGGTTCTTCTGGTTTCCCCGGTCGTGGAATTATGTTCAAATTGACATGATGTCGAGATTAGAAAGAGAGCATTAACGATTAGCAAATGAAACCCTCAATAGGGAAGGAGCAACCTACCGTGTTATGTTTTCTTAGCTGTAATGCTTAGCCTAACATAGTCTAATACTCAAGGATGAGATAATTCTTTATTATTTTTGGTAGTGGCAGACTTTATATATAACTAGCTCGAGGTATATATTTTTTAATTCATAGGTTGGGAGATAGTCCAAGAAAAGGTTTCATTACTACAGTTTTCATAAATGAAGAATATCACTTGTGTTCTACAAGCCTAGCACACTCATTAGATAGGGAGACGTCGATATTCTTAAATCCTGTCTTTGCTAATAGATCGGTCGTTTCTTCGGCCTTTGCGAAATGCCAGGGTTCCTCGCAGTTTTTGAAATACTCGCTGAACTTATTAACTCCTGTAATTTGTTTAAGAGGACGTAAATTTTTTGTAAATGTCCATAACCTCCACACTGAATCAATAGCTGCCCATTACTTCTTAGCTTTTTCCAAAAATGTTCAAACACTTTTTTTATGGTCATGTATCCAATGCAATACATCATTAGAGAAAATAACATCCCGTCTCCTGTCCTACGGAATAGTGAAGCTAGTACTAGTTTAAGTCTTGTAAATTGAAGTTTTGGTTCGTAAAACTAGAAAATCTTGCTGCCTCGACCATCGTCCAAATGCCGTTTGATTATAGACCGAGCGCGTACCTCATAGATTATTGTAGGCAATGTGAAGTATTATACTCTATTACGGTGGTATGTTATGTCCATGCTATGGAATGCAATTAAGATATTTACCTACTAGTCGAAAAGAGAAGGAAAGACTAAGACGATTACGGCAGGAAGATGAACGATAATTAGGGCTCTTAAAGGGCGTAGGAAAATAGCATGGGCTGCCTCTGAAATGAACACTCAGCTTTTAGTTCCCCCTATATTCCTCAGGCTTACTCGAGGAATAATCTAATACAACTGCGCCAATATACGGTGTTCACTCTCCCTTTAACAGCATCTGAATGGTTTTCTTGTACTGTTCTTCATTCATAGGGGGAACGTCTGAGATTTTAAGATTTTGCTCAACATGCTCGGGTTTTTTTTGACCTATTAATGGTGCAATGACAGAAGGACTTGAACGAATTATTTGGATTAATTTTGCAACTTGATCGTTTAATCCTCCGTAGTCAGGAATACTTGCTCTAAGTAAGCGTCCCTGGAATAATGGGATACTTGTAAATATTCCTATGTTCAATCTTGCTGCAGCTTCTAGTATATTTAAATTTTTTTCAGCACCGATAGTTTGATTTTTTAGAACCAATGCTTCACTATAAGCTAGATTGTAGGGAAGTTGAATAAAACGAAAGCCGTGTTCCTTTCCTCCAATCTTTTCAGCTAATTTAACTACATCTTCTAAGGATAAATATTCCTTGTCGCCTGGCCGCACTCTAAAGCATGTCCATGTAGCCATTCCATAGTACCGTATCTTGTTATTTGAACGGTATTTCTCGTAAATTTCAAAAACCTTTGCCAACATCTGCATAAATTCTTCTCTGCTAACATCTTCATACCAACTCTCAAATGCATTATGTACATAAACCAGATCAATAGTACTCAGATGCATGTTAAGTAGTGATTTATCAATACATCTTTCAATATACGCGGGATTGAGTACATTGTAGCCAGAACTAATATCGTCTGGTTTGATGATTCCTGTAGCTACATACATTTTCTGTACATATTCCATTACCTCAATTGCAGGATAATCACCGTCATTTGTTACATAGCCATTCTTGGTACATATAAATACTTGATCTCTCGAAATAATGCCATCATTTATCAGACGAGACAATCCACGTCCTATACTTTTCTCTGATCTCATTGCTCTGTAATTTATGGCAGTATCTATGACATTCACGGCACCTGATTTGACAGATTGATAGACTGCATTTTCAACAGCTTTGTCGTCTTCTGCAGTCATCTCACCAAGATAAGTTCCAATTCCTATGCTTGATAAGTATAGTTCTTCAAAAACACGAAAGTGAGTAGCAGGTTTACCTTTCTCTTGGGTTGCATAATCTACATATTTCGTTGTTCCATTCGGAGTTGCATAGCCGCTGAGTTCTTCATATGTCTTGGACATTGATAATAAAATCACTCTATCAATTATAATATGGTTTAGAATACGCGTTTAGGTTTGGCCTAGTTCACATACTGTATGAACCAATTTTTTAGTCCAGATAGCAAGGTTTTGAAGTAGTTTTTTTAAGAAGTTTCTGGTGTTCTCATCAGTTAGTTTGCCATTTGCGTCAAACTTATTCTGTGCAAACGTGACTATCACCTCTAGGCCATTAACTGGATGCATTTCAGGAACGCAAACATCTGACGTAAATGATATTGCGCTCGCGCCACCAAGCATCCCAATAGATGCGTTAATGATTGCAACTGGTTTTTCATTAAATGGATTATCACCGTATGGTCTTGACGCTGAATCAATCGCATTCTTTAGGACTCGAGGTACAGAATAATTATATTCTGGAGTAGCAATCAACATGGCATCTGCTTCTCTTATTTTTGATTTTAATTGCTTTACCCTTGCAGGCATATCCATTTCAAGATCCTGATTAAACGGAGGAATACCATTAAGGTCGAAGATTTCCAAAGTTGTATCGTCTGGGAGCAGATCAGCAGCCGCGCGTAGGAAGGCTTTATTATATGGACCCACTCTCAAACTTCCTGCAAAACCCAGAATTTTTAACTTGGGTTCCATTTGTTCCACTTGCAATTAGTTGAAACTAAAGAAGGTTATGTACTTTTTTGTCATCTTATCTAAATTCGTATAGCTGCGAGGCACCAATTTGTCTGTGTCAAATGTTGGCCGCGCTCTAGTTCTTTGATAAGGATGCATTTACGAGTTTATCTATAAGGGTTCGGCGTAAGATCTTGGAGTTCGGTATGAAATCTTATATTCATGTGTTAAGTGACTTTTTTAAAATGCATAAGGCAAGAACTATGACATTTTCTGTAGGGTTGTTTTTGATAATCATGCTCGTATTGTCATGTTTACTTACGACTGGTATTTTCAGAGAACAACAGACTACACTAGCTCAACAATACATCCAGACTATAAAATATAGAAATTTAGTTATAGACTTAGGAAACGGTTTGAAAACCAGTGCTCAATCAACTCTCCCTGCCGTGGGTAAGGGTCCATTTCCTGGTGGTCTTCATGTACATGGTTCTGGTGCTCATGATAAGAACGAAACTTTAGGGTATGTTCATAAAAGTGGTGGCCAACCACCTAAACCATTTTGGCAAATAGATCAATATCTATCAGAAAGAGGCTTTGCAGTACTTCGATATGATAAGAGAGGTATAGGTGCTAACAAAACTATTCTAAACAGCAATGTATGGGGAAATCTAACGACCAATCAACTAAAACAAGATGCAGAAAAAGCTCTAAGTGTTTTCATTCAGCAGCCAGAAGTTGATCCTAAGAAAATAACTTTAATTGGTCATAGTGAAGGTACAATTATTGTTCCAAGGGTTGCAATTGAGAATACCACTAAGGTGGAGAATATAGTACTTATGGGTACAGTTGCCCAGAACTTTCGTGATATTATACGCTTACAAAATGTGGATGAACCACTACTTTTTGCTAAGCAGATATTAGATTTAGATCATGATGGAATATTGTCCCTTTCAGAAGTAGCCTCAAGGATTAATGGAAGTTCAGCAGATGCAGCCACAAAAGAAGCTGTAAATTCTCTGATAGAAAAGGATAACAAAACAGGCCAGTATGTTTGGCATCCTGGCTTAGACGTAGACAAGGATGGGACAGTGAACAGTGATAAAGAGTTAAAACCTTTGCTAGTAAATACATTTGAATCACTTGCTCCGTTCCCAACTGGTAAGTGTACTGCTTTAGAACCATGCCGTACATGGATTAAATCAGTCCTTGCTTTACAACCAAATCTGAGCGTTATTGGTAATCTTTCTTCTACAAATATCTTAATACTCAATGGAGAAAATGATAGTCAAACACCTGTTCAGCAAGCATTCTTTTGCAGCAAAGATTAACCGAATTGAATCACCCTGATCACACATTGATAACATACCCAGGTCTAGGACATGTATTCTACCCTTCGTCTCAATGGATTACCGCGCTGGGACCTATACAGGAATATGTTTTAGCGGATCTTTATGCATGGCTTTCAAGCCATACAGGCAATATTACTATACGTCATCAAAATCTTCCATCCAATACACCTTCGAATAAGGGTTAATATAGAAACGATCATGCGCTACACGGCTCAAACATGAACAAAGCTCATGATTAAACTTCAAACTAATTTCTATACAACTAGGAAACCACGAAACCCATGTCCTAACATAACTACTCTTGGTGAATCCCTGACTCTGGATGAAGCAGAAATAGTAGTGGAAGATCTAAAAATTTTTGCCATATTTCTGGTGAAGTAATATCCTTTTCGTCGCAGCTGCATAATATTACTAACCCTAATTGCTTAGTCGGATTAAATCCAATAACACTAATGTAACCATCTATTGCGCCAGTATACGTTATTGCTTCCGTACCAAGGTTGGTTATTATCCTCAATCCAAGACCACCACAATCTATAAATTTTAAGTTATGAGTAGCAGTAGATGATTTGCAGTAGCAAAATATTCAGGTCTTATTAAATGTCTTATTAAATGCATATCTTGTAGAATATCATTTATTTTAGTCTGAATCAGACCCATATTAGAAAAAAAGGAACCATAATGTTCTGAAGGAAGTGAAATCTCTGCAGGTCAAACCTACTATTTTCTAAACAACACTATAATGATGAAATCAGAATAGGTCCAAAGCTAGAGCCTAAGATGAGGGTTTTTAGGTAGAAATTTTAGCCATTTCTCTTCCATATACTTCTCTGAATTCTCTTGGCTTCGCATCTTTAAAAACATCCTTACTACAATATTTTAAAGAGTACGCAGCCATCATATCAAGTATAGGTTGCAATTCCAGACCTTTTTCAACAGGATGGTATTCTACCCTGACAGGTTTTTCGTTAGGATAGACCTTACGTTTTATCAATCCATATTTCTCCATTTCCCTTAACCTTACGGAAAGAGTCTTTGGATTACTTTCCTCAATGGAGTTTAAAAATTGGTTAAACCTATTCTGTTTGCCATTTATCATATTCCTTAGAATCAAAATCGTGAACCGTTTCCCAATGATATTAAGCGTATTGTTAATTGGGCAACATCTTATCTTAGAATCACTCCTAGGTGTCGGATTTATTGTTATTGAATCTCTGTCTGTTTCTGACGTCATCGTTATCAGGATCTACCAGCTTTCATGCCCACGATAAGGCTTGGTAGTTAATGGGTTATATAGTTACCCATCTATAGCTAATATAGATGATTACTACGCACTAACCAAGTAACTTTTTGCTTACTATACTGTTTATATGTAATTACTATGTGATATTAGGTATGGTGATGTTAGTATAGTTATTGAATTGCGAGATGATAATAGTAAGAATAATAGTTCAAACATCCACGTAGACATTACTACTACAGCTGCCGCTACCATAGCTAAATGTCAGAATTGTGGAAATGACCAGATAATCACAGATTCTGAGTCTGGCGAGATGATTTGCGATAAATGTGGTCTAGTAATTTCTGATAAATTACAGGAAATAGGACCAGAGTGGCGTACATTTTCTACAGATGAAATGGGAGAGAGAACGAGAACTGGGCCTGTACAATCTCTGGCTCGTCATGATATGGGTCTATCAACAATCATTGGAAGAACTGACAGAGATGCTAATGGTAACAAGCTTGATGTGGCGATGCGCACAAGAATGCGTAGACTTAAGACTTGGGACAGTAGATCTCAGATTCACACACCAACTGAAAGAAGTCTCCAACAAGCTTTCTTCCAACTTGATGTATTGAAAGATAAACTTGGATTATCTGATGTAATAGTAGAGAAATCAGCATATATTTATAGAAAAGCTCAGGCAAGAATGATGATACGTGGTAGAACTATTTCAGGAGTTCTAGCCGCTGCGATATATATTTCATGCAGAGAAATGGGAGCTCCGAGAACATTAAAAGATATAGCAACAGCATGTAATGTAAAGCGTAAAGAACTATCAAAAGATTATAGAATGCTTCTCTCCAGACTTGACCTTAAAATACCACAACTCGAACCAATGAAATGTATAGCTAAAGTTGCGAATATAGCTAAATTGGGTGAAAGAACGAAACGACAAGCAGCAGAAATCATGAGTAATGTTACCAAAAAAGAAATCTCCGCTGGAAAAGATCCTATGGGACTTGCAGCATCTATACTCTACCTATCAAGTATCAAGACTGGAGAGATTATCACTCAATCAGATATTGCGAGGGCGGCCGGCGTAACAGAAGTCACTGTCAGGAACAGAGCTAAAGAAGTCAGAGATAAACTTGAGTTGAACTAACAAGGGGGAATAGAAGTTCCACTAACTTCTTCAATAGACTCGAGATATTCAACATGGTTGTTGAATAGCATTATCCCGTTATTGTTCTTTACAAACTATTCTTATCAGACACCAGGTATGATGGGAGGAGGAAGAGGCTTGGGGGTGATGTGGTTTGGACCAGGAGTTATGGGAAGCTGGTTCTCTGCTTCGTTCTTTCTTATACCAACGATTTCGGGAATAATGGTCATCATTGGTGCTATTATGATGAACAAAAGATCACACGAAGCAACCATCTGGGGAATACTTGTTTTAGTTTTTTCTGTATTAGGTCTTACAGGAATGGGACTTGCCATATCAGGATCGATACTAGGAATAATCGGTGGAGTGATTGCATTAAGTAATAAGAAATAGGTATGTGACGTAATTCTAGAACTATTTATGATAATGATGATAATAATAATAATAATATCAATAGCCGAATATTTTTTTTTGCCTAAAATGGTAGAGGTTTGAATTAATCAATAGTAACAATGCCAAAATTTGGTCCACAAGCCGTGGATAGAATACTGGCATTCAACCATTTAGTTTGAGATATAGTATCAATATTATTATTCCTGCAGGATTTCGCTTCAGACAAAAGGTGTTTGGTTGTTGGTCTGATTATTGAAAGCAGCAAATGAGTTGAACTCATATCTTAGCGCATCAGATAGAAGTTGTGTTGATTTCTCATCCTCTATTGGACTACCATTTTCTAAAAAGTTTCTGAAATGTCTGTAGCTTTCTATTTCAGACTGAAGTGATTTGGTATACCACTCTTTAGCTTGAATGTAATTTTCAGTAGTAGGCTTCAAAGCTTCTACTCCACCAACTGATTTCTGAAACATCGGCAAGTAATTATCGGTAACCGACATCATTGTCTTATTATCGTATTGTTTTATTCGCCATTTACCAATCTCGCTTTGATAATTTTGTGTTAATAACCGAGAATCATTAATAAGTATTTCATAAGAATGATGAAAAGTCGAGGTCATATTAGTATTATTATTAGATATTGTAACATTGGAAGGTGCAGATGGAGTGGACATCAGGATTATTGCTGATCCTGCCATTGGTTGCGATTGGCCAGCAATAATGATAAATGACAGATAACAAAAAATTATAGATAATGGAATTATGATTATAGAATGCAATGACGAAAACCTAGCAGACGACGATCGTCTTTGTTTTTTGCACATGTATGAATGTTGGTCTTTATCATTCGTATAAATATTTCTAGAGTTGAAATACCAATGTTATATTGGCTTTTTTTGGAATGTCAACGATTTCATTAACTGGGAGGTCCTAAAATTTCAATCACGCTTTCCTGCTGGATACAAGATAAAGGGTAACTGGTTCTTCATATTCTTCTCTTATCCAGAGTAATTCAAAGCCTTTCATTAAATCCTGTTTTTCTGTAAAGAATCGAACTTGAAAGCCGTTTATATCGTAGATTCCCCTCTCTATCTCTACACCTTTGCCGCAGGATTTGTCGTTATAATTTCTAACAGAAAAGAAGTTCAAACCTTTTGGTTTCAGGACTCTTTATTTCTGAAAATATAAAATGAAGCTCGTAAAGTGAAAAGCGCATGTTAAGAAGCATGTGCGAGTATACAGCATCAAAATAGCTATCTGGAAATGGAAGCGCTCTCTTGACATCAAAGAATTGCGCTTTTATTGTCAGTCTTTTTTCCTTTCATATCCTATCCAGTATGTCAACTGCAATCACAGAATAATCTAATGACTCAACTTCAATTTCATTTGATGCAAAAATGTCATATCTCTTCCGTGACCTGCGCCTAGCTCTAATACTTTTTTTGCATCGTTAGTTTTCATGTGGTTAAAACAAAGCAAGGCAAAGTTACTAGGTTCCTCTCCAAAGAAAATACTATCTGACTTGTAGATTTTGTTCCAGACTTCACTCAATACTATTGTTATCCCTCTTAGTCTTTTCCCCATCCTTCCAAGCAGAATAACCTCCTTCTATAGTTATAGCATCAAATCCTTGATTGTTTAACTCATCTGCAGCCATATTTCCTCTATATCCGCCAGAACAGTAAGTGCAAATTTGCTTTCTCTTAAGATCCTTTAGGTCGTCATGTCTTGCCTTTCTTAGCAGCTGTCCTAACGGCATATGGACTGCTCCATCTATCTTGCCTTTTTCCAGTTCATCGGCTTCTCGTACGTCTACAAACATGTATTGATATTTTCTATCTCTCAGTTCTTTTGAAGTTACTTTGTTTGCCATTGGAAGATGATATCATAATCGCCATAGCTAATTTATTGATTGAGTATCTGAAATTTTATGAACAAAAATAATGTTGTGTAAAATATGCCTTTTCGCTATTTAATCTTATGCACCAGGCCACTTTTATTTAATGCTGCTCGACATAAAGTATCTCCTTCATTCGACGAATGAGGGCAGTTAGCGGCATACAACATATCAAATATTCTGTGGAAAAAAAGTAAATCATATCATAATCCCTATCCTCTTTGGTGAATACCAGAGTTAACAATAACAACCATCTAATTTTTAGAATAAAATTTCCTAACTAATAAAGAGTTACCGAAGACAGCTGAATCACTCACGATCCATCCGAGCGCAGCCAGTGTTGGTGTCAGGATAAGTGAATGAGTGAATCCATATAGCAATCCGGCAGCTATTGATATTGTTATGGCATTGTAAGCAAATGACATGGCTAAATTCTGCTTAATTTTCTTTAATGAGTATTCGCCTATTTTTAATACAGAAACAACGTGGTTAAGATCACTTTTAATCAGTATTACATTCCCAGCTGACATGGCAATATCCGTGCCTGAGCCCATTGCTATCCCTATATCGGCTTGGGTTAATGCAGGAGCATCATTGATACCATCTCCAACCATTGCGACCTTTCTACCTTGATGTTGGAGCCACTTGATTTTCTGGGCTTTTGTTGCGGGTAGTGCATCAGCCAAAACATTGCTTATACCTAATTCCTTGGCAATAGCCCTAGCAGTTCTTTCATTGTCTCCACTCATAAGTATAATATTGTACTTCTTTTCTTCCATGCGTTTAATCTCATCAATCATATACTTTGCATTCTCTCTCAATGTATCTGCAACAGCTAATCTAATAATCTGTATTTTCAAGCCCTTCTATCAGGAATTGCTAATTATACTGCTTTGGCACAAAAAATAAAGCCTGATATTGAAAAGCTTATCGCTTCGAAGGTCAACATCGGCACGATAGTTGTGGCGATCAAAAGGCTCGTTGATAATTTACAGAATGACGAAGGAATACAAAACAATCACACAGTCACGAATGCTCATCCTATCGTTGAGGGAGCTAGAATGTCATTAACCGGTAATATTATTAATATTGATTTTAACGAATCCAAATTTGACCAACTTTCATATATATTTGATCAACTACTTGAGAGAGAAATCAATCACAATTACAATCTATTCCAAACAGATAAACAAATTCGATTACTGGTGGATGACGATAAAGAAGTCCGAAATATTGTTGCTACCGCTTCTAAAAAATTTGATGGTAGGATAAAAGGTGGTTTATCAAAGATTGCTATTACGATCCCGTCTATCCTGAATGAAATTAATAATAATACATATTATAATTTTATATCATCGGTATCAAACATGATTTACAATAGCCGTATTCAAGTTCAAGATGCATTCTTTACCCCCAATGAGATTGTGCTTATTTTAGATGATAAAGACGCGGCCAGGGCATATGAATTGTTAAGAGCAAAAATTACAAAGTGAGAGCCCGCATTTATCATATCAAACAACCATTATCTTCTCTAGCTAAGAAAAATGATGGATCACCACGTAGTCCAGTTGCATAGCAAATAAGTCAGGTGCAATACAAAAGAAGGATTAGATACACACAAAAATGAATGAGTTAATATGGAGTAGTTGTACTATTCTACGAACGTCTTATCCACATAACACCATTCCCAATTTTCACCTGGCTCAAAAGATTTTATGATGGGGTGTTCAGTAGTTTTGAAATGTTTTGTTGCGTGCTTATTAGGAGAAGAATCACAACAACCTACGTGACCACAGCTCAAACATAGACGCAAATGTACCCACTCAGAACCAATTTGTAAGCATTCTTCACAGCCGTTTGGTGTTTTTGCATGTATATTTCGATTTACATGTTGAAGATGAGTGTCTGTCTGCTTCATATTATATGAGGATAGTGGAAGTTCTACCTAATAGAACGTTCGGTTCACAGATTGTAAAAATACTATATTATTAGTCAATTTTATGCAAATCTGCTTATCAAACAATATCCATACGTAACACAGTATCGTACAGTATTCTCCTCTTTATTGAAAAAGTAACAGTAGAATAAAAGAAAAGAGGAAGAGCTGGGAGAGTCATCTCTTTACGCGTTTCGGTTAAGTTATGTGTTGGATCGGTAAGATTTTTTGGTATCCATATCGGGCATGTATCTATTGCAAAAACAGCAACATCCTGTTCATTGAGATAGTCATGGCTTAGCTATTAAGTGGTAAATTAAATCTGCAGAGTAATTGTAGGAAGTGTTGAACGGGTTAAGACCGCTAGTTGTGAGATGGAGATCATGATTTCCAGGAGGTAAAGGCTCCAAGAATACAAAGAAACCTTCGCTAAGTGCCCTCCATGTGCCAGGTCGATTGTTGTAAGCATTATCTTTTGGTACAGTCAAATTAAAAAATCCGTTTGCAGTCCTATACTGGTCTAGATTTTGCAATTTCCTTCCGTTTAGGGTGGCACTAATTGCACCATATTCATCGCCTCTCATAGCACATTGACGTAGAGCAGGGTCGCTCTCGCTCGCTGGAGCGCCTGGAGTAGTACCGTCGGCATCACAATTTCCCGTTAGAAGTGGGACTAGAATAGACTTACCTGCTGGTATGGTGCACGTACGTTCTTGTTTTCCACTAAGATCAGCCAAAAACCATACCGAACCGCTTTGGTGAATGGTGCATGTTTGAGGACTGGGATGATCCCTCGGATGCTCTGCCGACGGTATCCCCATTGTCGTATATTGAAAGACGCAGATTTGATAGCGGAAAAGAAACAAGGAAAAAACAGGTTTTATTCATTGAATAGACGCAGAACCTTGGAGCTCGTAGGATTTTTTGAGGATATGTATGACTATAATTTGAAGTCATTGAAAGAATACGTAGAAGTCAAGGAGAAGAAAAAGAAGGATCTATCCTTCAAAAAAACAATATGAATAGTTGATTTAGATATATATCCGAGTCTCTTAGGTTAGAATGATGAAAATAATTAATGCTTTCCCTGGCATGGGTGACCCAATGACTGAAGAAGAAACGAAAAATTTTATGGCAAATAATAATAACAACTTACTGATTCGCATAGGTTTAATAGATGAGAAAGGAGAGCCAAATGTAATTCCTCTTGCATATTACTTTGATGATACCTCTAACAAAATCTACATTAATACACTTAAGACAACTAAGAAAGTTCGTAACTTAAGAAAAACGAATGTCATCGCCTATTGTATCGATGATCCCAAGCCTCCATTCAAAGGAGTCAGAGGTAAAGGAGTAGTCAAAATCCATGAAGATGTTAGTCACAATATCCTCATAGCCAAGAAATTTATCATGAAGAACATCGGAACTCTGGACGATCCCAACGCAAAATGGCTTTTGACTGAAATAGAAAAGGGAAATGAGGTGATCTTGGAGATAACACCAAGTTACTATTCAACGTGGAGAACCGCGATTCCAGTAAGGGATTAAATATAAAAGATTCTAACAGATACATCTAAATATTTTATGATTCTGAAAAGTTCATAGATTTCTAGGAACCTTTTAGATAGCGGTTAGATAGGATTCGATCTAGATTGGTATCAAACAACCTAGTATTCAATCAACTGTGTCTTGTCGTCCTTTTCCTTATTAGAGTAAACCAATTTCAGATAATTATTCAACCTCTGTAGATTCACTACTATTTGGTGATCGTTTCTGCCAAGCAAACAACATGAAAAGGAATGGGATAGTCATGACAGCGGTTGCTATAAAAATAGGCTGAAATGATGTTGGATCGATTTTGATTCCGAACATTTGTAAAAAAGGAAGTGGAAAAACAGTATAAATCCAGAAACCACCCAATATTCCCAAAATAAACTTATTTCGTTTTAGAACTGACAGAACGCTAATCTTGTTTATTTTTCTTCGATCGCATGTAATGCATTTTGTGGTCCTATAGTTCCCAGTCACATCTGCTGGAACAATGCAAGAGCTACAGATTTTGTGTTGACAAAAGTAACACTGCTTAGTTGCGAACTTCGATCCGCAAATGTAACATTGAGATTCCATGACCTCTCATCAAACATGTTGCCTCGAGCGTATTAAAGAATTGGTATCTGGCCAAAAGACGGAGCATGCTTCAAACGAAATTCCAATATGTTCTAGAGAAGATCAATCAGAGCAATTCTCCTGGAGTCGCTTCAACTAACGCTCAAATAGCAATCCTGATGTCCACTACATTCCATCAGTATAGACAACTCAAGAGACTCATATAAGGAAATTAGAATAGGAAATAAGTGGGCAACCTTACAACTAGTCAATGTCAGAGGAACATCTAATCCAAATTACAAAAACTGCAAGATCGCTTTTCGTGCATCTTCTTAACAAATCATGGACATATGGTCAAAATTACCTTCCTATATATATCCAATATGATATACGATCGCTACTAGTGATACTTATCTCGGATCGTCAAACTGCTAGAATCAAACTTTTTCCGTTTACTGTTTATCTCTTAGAATATATTATTTCCTCTGGATTTCGTGCCTTCCCATCTTTGAAGACTTCCTTTGGCATACTGGACATGGAAAATGATCCTGCCAAAGTATTGCGGCGAAGGATAAGTACCGATTTCATAGACTGTCAAGTGTTGAAGGACGATACGGTAGTACTCAATGTGCAGTACAAACCCCTCATTGTGTGCTTATTAAATCGTCATGAAAAAACATATGTTCTAAGTAAACATTTAATCTTAGATAGTGGTACCGACATTATTGGTTAGTGGCATAAGCGGCAACAGTAAAACACTTGCAGCCGATGAATATTTTCAAAACTTTTGCAGAGAGATAATCAATAGACATTATTTTATACGATCTGCTGCAATAGCCGATAATGTTGGTCATTTTATGGCAACTGCATACAGACGGCGCTTAATACCCTTAATGACACAGGAGGACTCTTCAAGGGCGGCTGCTCAAGCAGCCATTCGAGCGGCCACACGTAACAAATTCAAATCCAAGATAGGCGATCTACAATTCTCACTCAGTAGATATGAAAAGTTGGTAAGGGCAACGATTCCAATTAAGAATGGTGAAAAGATCAAGTTTTTGTTATTGTTGACATTTGATATTGAGGCAGAAGCCGATTCAATTATCCTAAAGAGAATCCTTCCTTATGTAGCTGAGAATAAGGATTACTTCATTCAGTAGCTGAACCAAACTATTTCGATCTAGTAGTTAGTCAGTGGGTATGCACAGCACGTACGTGCTTTTGGAAAGATTCGAATATGTTTACTAATGATTCCTTGACTGGAATAGCACGTATACAAACGCAGGACTAGGTCAAAAGATCTAATGCCATTTTTAATTCTGCTATTTCTGATTCGACGGTCTTTTTATCTCCTTCGTCTGATGCATATTTAAGAAGTCTTTCACATGCTTCTAGCTCTGCATATATTACGTCTTTCTTATCAAGGCAAAGACTATGATAAGAATCTATAAACTGATACGTCACTTTCCTTTTGTTCTTCTCTCTACAACCACATGTCTTTGCTACGATTGGGAATGTCGCCTCTGTTTCAGCGATATTCATATAGACTATCCACCTTCCTAAGAGTAGTTTTCAAGTCCTACACAATCTTCCGAACTGTAACCCCTGTGGATCTCATTGTCTAAGATTGGCATTGATTCTACTCTGTGATAGTTGCAGTTAGGACATCTAACAACTGTAACACCCGGGGTAAGGCAAGATGCACACCAGATGCACAATTCACATAAAAGAAGATGTGGAGCACCCTGCATCTTATCACTTCGTTTACTTCCTTCATTAAGAATCAGACTCAAGACGTGGAAGCACCTTGTGTTATGGTACAAAAATACAGTATTTTGTCGAATAACATTAATCAAAGGTACAGCTTGTATCATAAGAACGTTTCTAATCTTTTTAAAAAAAGCCTATAATTCTAATATATATTTTTTTGATCATGGTATTATTATACTTATATTCGGAAAAATGCTTTCAAAATATCAATTTATTAATGCTATGATTTAGACTCGCACCAAAGAATTACCCAACTTTAGTAATAATATCTATTGTATCTCAGAAGGCCCACTTTTTTCATTGGCACTCAGGAGCGGCACTTTACTACCTGAGAGATGTATTTGGACCTTATACTTCTTTAACTCTGCTCATGTATTGCGATGTTGATGAGTGCTAACGACAAAAATAGTTATTGCATAATGCTGCAGATGCTTTCGTCAGAAGGAAAAGAATTATTATGAAAATAGGAATTATACGCTCAGGAATCTTTGGATCAAATGCAGCAAGGCTTTTTGTGAATGCCAGTCATCAAGTAGCAATAAGTAATTCACGCGGATTGCAATCGCCTCCACCTCTTGTATCTTCAATTGGTGCAAATGTTACTCCTATGACAGTAGAGAATGCAGCCAAATTTGGTGAAGTATTGCTTCTTGCAATTCCTTGGAGAAAACGACAAGAACTACCTTTGCCAGAACTGTTTGCAGGTAATATAGTTATTGAAGCTACGAATCCGTACTCTTTGTATTTACAAAGTATCGAATCTTATAATGCTTAATTCGAGTCTTGGCTTTTAATTTCCTCAAACTGACCGAATTAGTGAAGTGGTATTTTTACCAAGAAGACGAATATCAGATATAGAAGATCTATAGAAATAAGATTCGAAGGTAGTGACTCATTTTTCTTATTCACAGGTTGTCCCATAGCACAATTGAGGAAGAGCTGGGAATTGTGTCCAATAAAATTTCAAAGTATAACTCAGATTACAAGTTCAATCAAAGGTTAGAGATTCCTTGAACATATTTTGTAGTTTTTCCTGCTCATCATAAGTTATCTCGTTTTTACGTGTTCTAATCTTCTTGAATAAGCTTTCAGCCTTATCTTGACCTAATATTTCCTTGAGTTTTTCTTCCGATCCTGTTCTTCCCCATGATTCTAATATTTTTACAACATCATCTTTAACATCAGGACTGAAATCCCTTACTGCGTTTTCAATTATCCTCTTGCGACCGCTTGGGAGATCTTTGGGTCTAAAAACTGCTCCCACTACTAAAGATACTTTATGTCACACTGATATATTCTTCCAAAAGAGCAAAGACGCAGGAATAACCTCCGGTCCTACAACGGATAAATCGAAAATTGAAGCAATTAACTATTAAGCAGCTTTTTGTGATTGGTTTAAAGCCACAAAAAGATTCGATTGAATTTCCATTTGCATTCCTCCATTGGTATTTCATTCTATAATCGAAGCTATGAATTACATATAGCTGGCTGAATTAATGTTTGCATCGATTTGCCAGATAAGAGGAATGGATGTAACATTAAACACGGAGAATGATCTTGTGATTAATGATCAAATAGCAGAGGT
The DNA here is from genome assembly GCA_002501855.1 of Candidatus Nitrosopolaris nunavutensis. GTDB lineage: Archaea > Thermoproteota > Nitrososphaeria > Nitrososphaerales > Nitrososphaeraceae > Nitrosopolaris > Nitrosopolaris nunavutensis. Next base: position 1,050 of record DAOM01000005.1, on the reverse strand, counting down.
AAAATCAATACATGATGTTTATAATCGTACTCACTTCGATCAGAACGATGGTCTTTCAACAAGATCGGTAACTGATTCATTTAAAATAGATGATTTGGCAGATGAAATAAGTACTCAATTACTTCGGAAGAAATGGTATGATCATCTGTCTAAAGCAATAGGCAAACAGAAGGGAAAGATTGTCTTTGTTAATGCCACTCAATCTCCAGATCTTGGTCGAGGTACTGTCTTTATTGACGAGCATAATCTGGAGAGAGACATTAAAAAAATAATACATAAGGCCATGAAGTATATAGATAAAAATGATGTAATTCCTGTAATCGTAACAATGGAAGCAATACATAAGCTCCATGTTGTTTCATCACTACTATTTCTTCTTCCTATAACATGCCTAAATGTGAATCCAGAGATAGGTATGAGAAGATATAATAAAAATTTCCTTAAACAAAATATTTTTCTTTGAGCTATGTGATCTCCGTAGTATTAATTCGAACCATGGTTGGTTCTGGTTCAGCTGTAGGAATTGGTGAACCCAAAGCGCTTGGTCTACAGTTTTATCAAATTCTTCCATTTTTGTTACTCGTTCCTCTAGAGTTTGAGTTGACAATAAAAAATGTAGAAGACCGTAGCTTAAAGCTTTAACTATCGTTTAATTAATTATACTAGAGCGCTGGTACATGGGCACACCAGAATATAGATACTCCTTGAAGACTTGGATTTGCATGCCATTCAAGAAGGTCTGAGTATGATTCATCGGCTCTGTGAAGTTACTCAGTGTAGTACAAATATGATTTTGAAGCGTGGTGTAAAATGTTATCGCTCGTAGTGGCAGCGTCACAAATTCGTCTCTCTCGGGATTCCAAGCTTTGAATATTATATGATTATGAACTATAACTTTGACGACACTATGATGTTTTGATTGATGTTGTGCTTGTCCAGGTTCTAGAGGAAAACAACACGTCCCTGTTAAATTATGAAGATTATCATTTTTGTCCTCAGCAGCAGTCTTAGTCTGTGATGGGTCTGGTTGTGATAATTGTGATGTTTGAG
>DAOM01000362.1:965-7180 GCA_002501855.1 Candidatus Nitrosopolaris nunavutensis | reverse complement strand
CTGAAGTCCGTCAACCCGTGAATGTTACCAGCATGCTCTCAAACCGTGATAAGTAACCAGTACTCTTATTACTCACGTTTAAATAGGACATCCGCGACCTAAATTAGGTTATTATCAATTGACTTGTAAGGGTATATGTGTACGTCATAAAGCGCAGAAACCTGTTGGTTCTGGGCGTTATGCAAACGGACAAAAACGATGTCAGATTTGCGAGATTTTCATGAAATGGGACGGATTATGGTGCCCGTGTTGCGGATATAGATTAAGAACAAGGCCACGTAACCTAAAGTACAAGGCTAAATTGCGGACAAGGAAAAACGAAACGATGGATAGTGTTCAAGCGGCAGTAATTCTACGGTAGTTTTTCAGCACATTTTTGGCTGTTCTGAATAGCTCAAGCTGCAGCTTTTGAATCTGCGGCGCATCAATACTCAGATCCATCGACACCTGTATTAGTTTAGAATATGAGTTGCAAAAGGTTGCATTTTTATTTACCAAAACTTTCCGAGCTATTTTGCCGAGATAGTAATAACAGTCTGGCAACATGCCAAGCTTGGTTAGATGTCTTGCTTTCTCGATAACCAATTCTTTATCGTCATCTTCGGAATATAGCTGCAGAAGGGCCGAGGATGATCTCGATATCGTGGATCTGGTTGCTCTTTCGATGCCTATGCACGCAAGAGCGACCTTGATCCCATTGGAGATATTTTGTTCCTCAGAATTTAAATTTCGGATCTGATTTAATTCATGAAGAGGCATTGGCCTGTACCCTGACAGGGCAAGTATCCCTTCTAAGAAATCGTAGGCGGATATTTTAAGCCACATCGACGCGAGAATAGGGCTTTTTGACACAACACTGTCGATCTTGTCGTAGCAAAAGAGTGAACCTACAATAGCTTTTTTTCCGAATGCAGTAAGGGCATTTGCATAGTTTGAATAATCGAAAGATTGGTGGGACAAGCCGTCGGGACTTGATGCCACAAAGGGATAGTCTGCCACAAAATCCTTAGCTACTATCATACCGTTCGTGGCTATTATATTTTTTCTGGGATTAGCAGATATGTTAATTAATTCAATATTGTGATCGCCTATCCTTAAAAATTTGTTCTCGTGTCCAGGAGCACGTTCACTGAAAATTGCTAGATCGTATTCACAACAATCGAGCGAGGTTTTAGGAGCTGTTGCCCTGCAACCAATAAGGGCTACAGGATACGCAATATTATTGTCAATATACTTCTTGATTGAAATGGGAATTTTCTGCATAGGTGCTTTGACCTGCTCGAACCTTTATGAGAAAGATCGTGAGTAAGAATTTACAAAGCGGGTAGATTAGATTAGATTAGATTAGATTTTGATAAAAATGGTGCACACAAGTTTTATATGAAGAGCAAAGAGAATTGGTGCTACTCCACGAAAAATCGGCGCTCCGGTGGTGTAGTCCGGTTAAGCATTTCGCCCTCTCAAGGCGACGATCCCGGGTTCAAATCCCGGCCGGAGCATGTAAGAACCACTACAGAACTCGGTAGTCCGGTATTCCTCTTCATCTTTGTCTGTTGGCATCTTTGTCAGACTAATAGGTGGACTGTCGTAATCGTCATCATTCTGCTCTAGTCGTAGAGAGGGGTGCGTAATAAAGATTCCCGCAATGACCATCTGCTCTCGGCCCGTGCGCAATCATGCCAAGGGAAGGTCACAGCCGCTATGGTTGGAGACGAAGCCACTTACTTACAAATAAGGATATTATCCCTCGCCGCCACAACAGACAAATAGGAAAACCCCCACTCTTAACGAGACTTGCCATGCAATACGCACTCATATTCTTCTTCGATTGCTTTCAAAAGGATATCTCCATTTATTCTTCCCTCTGATTTTAGCATTGCAGCAATTGAAGTACCTCCAGCTCCCACACCGTCTTTTACAAATCCTCTTGCAAAGGCTTCTAAGCCTCGGATATGCGACTTTTCCATACGCAGATCAGCTGCAAAGGCTGGAACTTCGGTCGAGATTGAACTGACAAGTCCAGCGAGATTTGAAGAATTATCGTTGGCTACATATATGGTAGTCCCAATACATACTTCCTTCATCTTCAGGCCAAGCGATTTCAAAATTGCCAAGACTGCTGTCATCTGGGTTCCTCCAGCGAGGAGAACTTTCCCTCCGACCGATAGTACCCCTTCCGATATACCTGCGACAGATGGCATCATTGGATCACCTAAAAAAGCTACGGCTTCCAGGGGATTATTTCTTAATTCGCCAAATGAGATCCTTGACTTTTGTATACTGTGCTTGACTATGGTATTTTTTAGACGATGAGGATTTGTCTGCATGCTGCTACTCACCTTATACTTTGCATCAATACCAAGCGCATGAAGAACTCCCAGCGTCGTAGTGGTGCCACCAGGAATGCTTTCGCCTAAGACCATTAGGTCGCAAGATTTACCTAATTGCCTCCCTAATATACGTCCGTACTCGAACGCCTTCTTAACATCAATAGATTCAACTGCCACACCGGATTCGATGTTGTGGCCAGGGTCTATCCCAAAGGAAACATAGGGAATGGAGGGTTTGATCTTTGAACCAGCGTCAACTACCAGGAAGGGAATATCTGCTAATCCAAGGGCACCTCTTGTTATAATAGCCGGAGTAGGATTTCCGTCAGGCGTGATCGGCACTTTATCGATACATTTGCAAAAGCCATAATACAAAAATTCAGCATCGGCGGCAGGGGTGTATTTCACAAAGTCTCGATTGGCGCCTGCTGCGGTGATGCCGGGAATGGCACTAGTATCTGTATACGATATCACGCAGATGAATAACGGTGACTTGGTTGAAAATCTGGTTATCGAAGAATTGCCCTGATTTATCGTTCTTATATCGGGATACTGATTCCTCGACAAGACTCACTCATCAGCACTTGCCATAAAACGCAGAAAATCTCCTTTGGATCTCGCTTTCAGTACATAGTTGGTTTGCTTTTCCTGACCAATCGTGGAAGTTTGTGTTGGTCCATAATTATGCCCAGGGTAGACGGTCATGGAATCATCTAAATTTGCTATTTTGCCGAATAAACTATCATACATCTCTGATGCATCACTGCCAGGCAGGTCGATTCTGCCGCAATTCCCGATAAATAGAGTATCGCCAGTAAATACTAACTCATTGTTAACCACAAGAGAAATACTATCCTTTGAATGTCCGGGCGTGTGAATGATCCTTATCATGATCTTTCCGATCGAAATTATTTGTCCATCTTCTACAGGAATGTCATTGGGTTGAGTCGAGTTTTTGTGCTGTATAATTTTTGCCTCTGTTACTGCAGCAATTTGTTGATTGCCCAGAATGTGATCGAAATGGGTATGAGTATTAATAATGTATTTTACCTTCCAGCCATTTTTTTTTACGACGTCAAAAATTTTTTCCAAATCCCAAGATGGATCTATTACCGCGGCTTCGCCGTTATCTTCGTCAGCTAACATATAAGTGAAATTATCCATTTGACCTACCGGAATTTGTATTATTTTTACCGTTGTAAAGTCACCTCAGGATTCCTCTCTCTGCTTCCGTCGGAATTCCTATATGCTCAACATAAACAATGCCTGTATGTTTTCTATCGTTTAGAAGACCACTCTTGAGCCTATGAAAAGTTACGGTAGCATCAGCCATGATACATTTTTGGCCGCTTTTGCCAGTATCGGGATCTAGTCCTGAAGGGATATCGGCCGCAACAACCCATGCATCTGATTTGTTTATTAACTGTATTGCAGACGCGTGTGGTTCATGAATATCGCCCCTGATGCCTGTTCCAAATATGCCATCAAGGATGACATGTGCTTTGGAAATTTTTGTTCTCACCTTGACATCGAACCGATTACAAAAACTGGTCTCTATGGAATCCATTTTTTTCAGGATCTCCCAGTTTATCCTTGCCTCTTCAGTTCGCAAATCACCCGGTCGCCCCAATAATATCACAGTAATCGCATAACCGGGATATCCGCTGAGATGTCTAGCTGCTACAAACACGTCTCCACCATTGTTGCCGGTGCCACAGACCGCAACAAGGCGCGTCATCCGTGGAGACCTTGTTTTAAAGTTAGCCCTCACAAAATCAGCAATGCCGTGCCCCGCGTTCTCCATCATATATATACGATGCATTCCAAGACGACTATGAGCTTTTTCTTCGATCTGATACATCTGAGTTGATGTGATCGCCTTATCCAGATGCCTAATCGTCGTAGTTCGTCTCAATATCAAATTGTGACCTTTACGTAATTGTAATTTCAGGAGTATTTATAATATTGTCAATGAAATTGCATGGTGCCGCTCATTTTCTCGTCAATAGCAGCGTTCAATCAAGTAGTGTCAGGCGTCCTGGCAGAAAAAAAACACTTAGTATGGCAGATGAACATTTACCTTTACATTACGTAGAACGGATGTTTTATGCTCTGACTTTTATCAATTTGACGTGTCCACGTGTGCAATTCTCAGGACCGCCTAAGTGTGAACGCAAATGCTCCCTTGCTTTTGACTCGGCTAGCTTTTCCGCTGATATGTAGCCACACTTCTTACATGTCACAATATAGCTCCATCTGACCAAACTGGCTGTACGCTACTTGACGACGGGTTCATTTTATCTATTTCTAAAGTTCTCGTTGCTTCTTGTTTCAAGCTTTTTTTGTTGTCCTACCTCGAAACAACAGAATCTTGATTATCTGGTGGGTCGATTTCTTGATTGAAACATGTATAGGGTTATTGTAATGCTAGGAGATTCATTGGTCGGTTAAGCAGAGTTGTCACGCAGAAATGATAATAATCCACAGCCTTTCATTTGTTTATTTTAGCGAAGTGATCCCAATACAGGCTTAAATATTTTGGGTCTCTTCTGAAGCTGTCTTTTCCGTGTTGCGACCCATCATACTAATTCGCAAGTCGAAGGGAAATCATCAGGCTGTTTATGACAGTGATACACTAATGGGCTAATGGGACTTCTGAGACCCACGTTTCTTACGTTCAATGAGGCCCATCAGCTGATAACCATATTCTAAGTTGTGCCTAACATGATTAATTCCATGTGAGCCATGTGGTACAAATTTACCATCCAAAACGTTTTCGATGTAATCTCTCGATTTTCTAACTGATACACTTGCATGTTGAAGCTGGTTATACGTAAGTCTTCTACCTAGCTCATTTTCTACCTCTTTTTTAAATTCTCCCTCAGAAGATATTAAGCCACTGTACTTTTGCAATTTGTTGTAATTTAGGCACAGCTCAGTTAGCTTCCCGACGTCAGCGCTCTCAACCTTACCAAGTGATTCTATTAAGTCTGACCTTTTGCGTCCTGTTATTTGACTTAAACTCTCGATAAGATCGTAATCTTTTTCAACAATGTCTATATGTTTGCTCGAATCTCTTTTGGGGGGCCATACCTCTGATTTTCTTGCCTGGTAGTATCTCTCCATACTATGGGCGCTTACCTCCCTACCAACTGTATCCCTTCCATCCATAAGAACTGAAACCATGTCAACGATGATTTTCGGGTAATTTGCTTTCAAAGATTTATCGGCGCTTTGGTAGTTTTCCATAATATCTCTGTAGATCTTAAAGACAATGTCGCTTGATGCGAATACTTTGCCATGTTTTTTATCCATTTGTTTGGTAGCCAACGTAAGAAAATCGTATAACTCAGATTGACTGAATACGTGCCGATCGTTTTCACCACAGATGTCTGCGATGGTCTTCGTGACGGTCAGCCATTTGCCACCACTGATACCATTTTGTGGGAGTCGTTTAACTGCCAACTCTGCAATCTCACTCCCAACTTCTGTCTCCACTTTCACCTTAAGGATATCTAAGGAGTATTTTAGAGCATTCGTCAAAGCAGTATAACTATTGTCCTCTCCATCTAACACCTTGCTCGCTGTGATTGGACTCTTGCCACTAGTCTTGGCCCTCATATTTTTCCTCAACTGATTTGTATGTTAAATTCCTGAGCGATACGATACTAGAAGCTGCAAGCGAATTCAGTCGATCTCTAGGGTATTCACCCATTCTGTCATTAGTACTCTCTGTAAGCTTATTAACGTTACTAATGTTTGGTAATGATCACTATCTTTTTGCTGTAAGATGAAAGTTTCTAAATTTACAAGCAAAAGATATCGAAAAATAATTACAAGATATTTCCCACCCCTTTTCTAATAGAAGAAACGAAGTTAGACCTG
>DAOM01000362.1:0-631 GCA_002501855.1 Candidatus Nitrosopolaris nunavutensis | reverse complement strand
CCTGCCAGGAGATTACCTTCGGCTGGGGCCAGCCATGCTTCGAGAAGATGCTCTGCAAACTCATAGTAATTAAGATCCTACGTTTCTTGCTGAATGGTCCCTATCGTTTGTAGCTCGCTTTTTTCTGAGGCTTGTGCTTTCTCAGAAGGAATTGAAAGCGATAAACCTCACTATATTTGTGGGACCCATACTGATTGCAGTAGGAATAATCATCGCCCGCAACATTAGTGAACAAAATAGATCATTACCAGAACGGTTGTTATGGAGCACGGTGTCCTTGTCTCTAAACTGACGATACTGCGTCATACCAATGTTATTGCCCGTAGAATCTAGACTCTCGTAAAATAATATATGATGTCCTTACAAAAAAATCACTATTAATATTAATAATGATAGAATAAAATAACGAATTATGTTATTGTAGTATATTGGGATTTACAAACCGTTTTTCCACTCTTCTTAAGCAGAAGGTGAACACGCTACTAGACAAGTACGAAGACCCTAAAGAGGCATTAGATTATTCATACATACAACAGGTCGAAACTCTAAACAGGTTACGCAGGAATATTGCTAAAGTGGTAACAGCCAAAAAGAGACTGGAGATGCAGAAGCTGAGACTTTGGGATAATAT
>DAOM01000156.1 GCA_002501855.1 Candidatus Nitrosopolaris nunavutensis | reverse complement strand
CCGACCCTTCAAATCCTTTTGTACAGGAACATCAAATACTTGCAAGGACTTGTGATAAACCGATTTCCAAATATGAGTTCCACAATGAAAATAGCAGGAATGTGAACAATGCTATTCAAAAACTTGTTTCAAAAGATCTAATCAGACTATCAAGTGATGAAAGTTTTTTGTACCTAAGAAAGCATATGAGAAATTAAATGAGTATAGCATCAGAGGGATTGGTAATACAGTAGATATATTCTACAATAGAAGGATAGTTGGGACAACGATCTCTCCTACAAGTAATTGAAGAGCCTCATCAAAACGCAATATATTTTCTATCTGGTAAGAGGTATGAAGTAAAGAAATTGCATTAGGATGGTCAACAGACATAACAACCATATTATGGGGAGCTAGTGGCTATTCCATCTGATTATCAGTATTATACAAAAGCTAAGGTTAACGAATGGCCAAGTATTATTGAAATCTATGAGCAGAAAAAAGTATTTGGAATAGAGGTAAAATACTGTTCCTTGAAAATTCAGAAGAAAGTCGTTGAATACGCCAATATCGAGATCGGACAAGAAATGACCCAAGGAAAGGAAGTAATGTTCTCAGAACCTATTGAATTTGAATTCATTACTAAAGGATTTGTATCTAGGGCGCCAAGACCATTAGACGTTCTCAAGGATGCAAATGATGACGAGTATGTAGAAATGAAGTGGCTATCATGCATCAGCGCACGCACTCATAGAGGGAAGTAGTATGATAACAGGAGGTGCTTCGCAAGATATGGGAGGAGGAATATCTCTTGGCTCTTCTGGTCTGGGGGACTCCCATCTTATGATGATATTGTTACAGTAAATTTGATCCTATTACTTTATACACTACTCTATTAGCAGATAAACTCGATGTTATCATTAGCATGTCGTGATGCAGGAGTGAAGGACTGCGATTATTTAGCTAAAGGAGAGACGGAAGAAGAACTTTGGAAAGATGGTACAGAGCACGTCATAAAAGTACATGGTATGAAAGCTGCGGATGTAACTCTACAGTTTAAAGATAGGCTGATGATGCGTGGCGGCATGACTACGAAAAACATGATGAAATGACACTATCGTGAGAGTTCACCTACCAAACAGCCAAATCCGACAATAAGTTATTTTTGTGCCTTCTATATCGAGTGAAATGATTTATGAGGTTGTTATGACTATACAGTATAGGCTCACTATTGACGATATCATTGACGCAGTTCATGTATTTCCTACAATGACCGAGGCACTGCTGATAACAAAGCTAATAACGGCAACCAAAATTATAACGTCTCTAAAGGGACTGATCTTGCAAAGTACAAGTTCTATCTATAGGGTAACTTTCAACAGTACAGCTATTCCTGCTAATTCGGTTATATGTACAACTACGAAATATGGCAGTATTGCTACTGAATACAGTGGTTCCATCGAAAAATAAGCATAAACTGCAATTATGTTGTGTAGCATTAGCATACCAGCAAAGAACATTAAACCAATAGTAAATACAGCTCTTGTACTTTTGTAGACTTTAGCATACACAGTTAACAAAGCTATCAACAGTGCCACGTTGACTACTGCTACGCCTGCACTTATTTCCACCAAACTGTTCATTGTAGAATAGAAACGGTAGTAGGAATTCTCTTATTTACTTTTATCCAAATATACTCCAGATCTTGTTGGATTGTTATTTGATATACTCTACTTTTTTCGCTAGAGTCAATAAATACAATAAAGCATATCTTTCAAAAACAGAAATATGATGCAGTATTGCTTTATCGGACGTTTAAAGGACCTGCCATCGTTGCATGCCCTAGCTTTTCATTTGCACCGAGTCCCAGGCAGTATGGGTACTCGCTTTATACTCCAATACCATCAGGTGTCTGTTTAATTTTGGAATTCATTTGGATGTAAATTGGAAATATATTTAATACAAGGGTGAATGTTTTGTTATCGAAGGGTAGTATGAAATAAGATGGTATTAGAAACAAGTGTTTTAGTTTCTGCAGGCGCAGGACTGGCTTCTTTTCTATCACCATGTATTCTTCCTATACTTCCTGGTTTCATATCGTATCTTTCAGGAACAGCCATAAATGAAGCAAAGAACTCAGTACAAGATACTTCAACTACTACTATTACTTCTAATGAAAAGGTGGGAAACATCGAAAGTAATAGTGATGGCGGTGGACGAGGGCAGCAAAAGCAACGACAACAGCAGCAGCAGTCCTCATCAACGATGATACTTACGCGAACTAGACTTAACATTTTTCTAAACACCGTTTACTTTGTACTTGGCTTTTCACTTATTTTTGCAGTATTGGGTGTAATTCTAAATAGCGTTCTCTCTGTATATGGAGCCGGGTTTCAACATTACCTTACATCTGTTGGTGGAATTGTGATAATAGGATTTGGTGCATACCTGATTCTCACCACAAGGATACGAAGCCTAAACTTTGAGAAAAAGATGACACTGGGCAGGCTACCAAGATTTAAAACAAGCTATATTACATCATTTGTCTTTGGAGCAGCATTTGCAGCTGGTTGGACTCCATGCGTTGGACCAATCTTGGGTAGCACATTTGCATTGGCAGCTACTCATCCTGCGGCAGCATACAATTCTTTGTTGGCTTATTCTATAGGATTAGGAATACCTTTCCTGATTACTGGTGCTTTCTTCTCAAGAGCTACTGGTATAATTAGAAGAATGGTCAAACATCTCAAATACTTCAACTTGGTAATGGGTGGAATACTGGTTGTAGTAGGCGTTTTGTTGTTTACCAACCAGTTAATTCTGCTAGCTAATTTCCCACTTGCAAATCAAATCATTAACATCCAGAGTGGAATTTAAGATGAGAGAGGGAAGACGAGAAATATGAATAGAGACAACGTTAGCGCGGTAGCAATGGCAATTGCAGTAATAGCTATAATTGTTGGGTTTGGAGTATATTTCAACAGTCCAAGCCTCAATAAGGCTTCTTCTTCCTCACAGCAACAACTAGAAAAAGTTGTTTCAGCTGCTACTACAACAAACGGTACAATCAAATCAATAAAGCTTGATAAAGCCCAATTCCTTCAAATTGATAAATCACAATTTCAAAAAGCACCAGAATTTGCCCAAATTGCAGGTTATATAAATACGCCGAGTAATGCTCCGCTAACACTTGCATCTTTAAAAGGAAAAGTAGTGCTTGTTGATTTTTGGACTTATAGCTGCATTAACTGCATCAGGACTTTACCTCATCTTAACGATTGGTATCAAAGATATGCTGACAAAGGCTTCGTAATAGTGGGAGTTCATTCACCTGAATTTGAATTTGAGAAAAACTATGACAATGTAAAAGCAGCAGTTCAGAAATTGGGAATAAAGTTTCCTGTAATATTAGATAGTAATCACGGTACTTGGAATGCATATGGCAACATGTACTGGCCAAGAGATTATTTGGTTGATACTCAAGGATACATCAGACATGATCACATAGGAGAGGGCGATTATAATACAACAGAAAGCGCAATTCAATCGTTGCTTGCTGAAGGAGCAGCTCTTAATGGTATGAAGGATATAAGCTTCAATACAGCTAAATCAACAACAACAATCAATCCAGGCAGCCTCGCATATGTCGATTTAACAAAACAAATAACACCGGAAATTTATCTTGGCTATTCCTTTGCAAGAGCACCTCTTGGAAACCCCCAAAACTTCCAACCCGACCAAACAATACCTTACTCAATTCCGCCAAACACCAATTTCAATCCTGATATAGTATACCTTGATGGTCAATGGAAGAATAATCCTGATAATATGGAATTGCAAAGCAACACAGGACACATTATCTTGACATACAACGCGAGGGCTGTGAATATAGTAGCTGGAGGACACGGACAACTAGGAATAGTTACTGAAGACGGGGCTACAAAAATATTAAACAGCTCATTAGGTAAGGACTTGACACCAGATGGCAAATTCGTGCTTGATGGACAAAGACTATATAATTTGGCGCTATACAACAACTATGGTTCTCATTCCATTATAATCAATGTAAGCGGCAAAGGTTTCCAGTTATATACATTCACCTTCGGTTAGGAAGTAGATGTACAAAATGTCCAGCCATAAATAGCACACAATTCCTTTTAAATAGCTAGTATGGATGGAAATATCATTTGGTAAAGTCTTTTTATTTCCTTTCTGTTGCTATTCTCAATCTCTCTAGTCGCTATTTTCGGAATATTTATTTTGCTTAATATGGTGATACTTTCTCTCGTCAAGCAGCGGTTAAAACTATGAATGAATGGACTTCAAATATCGATGGACTACAATTTACAGAAATTTCAAACAATAAGAAAAATAGAAGATACGATGATATTTTGACTCAGCTTACAGGTAATCTTATCTAAAAAATTCAGAAATAAATACTTGAATTCGTCGTAAACTTCTGATTCTATCACCTTCCTCCTATTACTCGGATTGGACATAATGGCGCTACTTCATTGGTTATAGCCACCACCCTTGATCTATATACTATGTCTCAGAAGAAATTGGAGAACCATTCCGAAATGAAAATATATCGAGCAATGATTATTAAATCTGTCTGTCATAAACTAATTAGAACTATCCTGTCAAATCTTAAGAAACGTCAATATTTTCAGACATTTTGTAGCATTAGTGTTGTCATCACTACTGTAATGATGCTAATCATCGGTAGTTCTTTTCCGACTATGGCCCTAAGTAAGTCATCGTCACAAACACCCTCAAGTAGTGGCGGAATACCGGGCAGTAGTAGTCGTGGTAGCGCACCAAATTTAAATGGAATTCATAATCAATCCTCTTCCGCCACGCCCGTTTATTCCTCCCAAGCAGCCAGCTATATTTTGGGCGGTAACATCAGTGGTAGTGTTGGTAGTAGCAATAAAATAGTGATGATAAATTTTGATGATGGATATAAAAGTCAATTGATATATGCTAAACCAATCTTAGATAAATATGGATTTAAAGCTAGTTTCTTTATAGTCTGTGGTAAAGTAGCAACACAACCATATTGGATGAATTGGCAAGATATAGCACAGTTAAATAAAGATGGAATGGATATTGAATCTCATACCATGACACATGCGCATCTGAATAAATTATCAACAAATGTATTGACTTATGAAATAGGAGGATCAAAACAATGTTTTGCTAGCCACGGTTTTAATACAACAATCCTTGGATATCCTCTAAACTTGGGATCTGACAAACCATCAGTAGTTAATCTAGTGGCTAAATATTATAATCTTGGAAGATCTGGAACTGACCCACTTATGTTTTTAAATTGTAATGGTTACGCGAAAGATTCGCAGACTGATTGCAGTACATATTTAGCTAATGGTAAGCTCACTCATGCAAATCGATATGATATTAGAAGTGCTAGCTTTTACCATATCAGTAACAAACACAATTTTAGTCCTCCAGAAATGTTTCAAGTCTTCCTTCAGATTATTAATAGTCAAATTCCTTCTAATTCAAACGGAAAAATAAATGCAATTCCTATAATCGTGTATCACAATCTAACAACTAGCATTCAAGATTATACCCCAGTCAGCCACGCTTCTAGCACAACCGTGGATTTATTTGCCCAAGAAATGAAATACCTACACGATAATGGATTTAAGGTGTTGTTATTAAATCAATTCGGATTTGATCCAACAAATAACGTATTTTACATAAAGAGTGTTCCATCATCTGCCAATGGAAATACGACTAATGCTGCCACCTTGATAAGAGGTCCATCTCCCTAAATGACGAAATGTATAGAGTCTGAAACTAAATAATAGTAGTGCTGCAGTCTCAGCAATTGCATTGTTGTTAACATCGTCGTTAGTCGTTGTAGCTAGTAATACTATCCTTTAATCTTAGAACTACTCAGATCAGTTGTTTGAGATGTGGCGGCATTATCCTGTAAATTCCTTTAGGATTTGGACGATTCTTAGTCTCATTTCTTCGAGGCACCATCCTTTGTTAGCAGAGTTATTTTCTATCACAACATCTTCTTCTTCAAACCAAAAAAGGGCATTGTATTTAACACTACCATCGAAGAGGGATTAAGAGACTCCTAAATGATGTATAGTAATAATGACCCAGAATTTGTCCCGTTAATAGGACCTGTGAAAGGATTGCGGTATATTTGTCGTGATCCTTTACTATACTACAGTATCTTCGATTGTTCTACCTCTGGATGTTCTGAATCTATGTGCGCTGCAAGCGTTTGTGGAGTAAAAAAAGTGAGCCTACAAATTTTTGCTCTGACAAGATAACGGGTTGGAATCAGACTAGACAGATAACAGACCATTCTATTATCTGTTAAATATTCTATTTACCATTTTGGTATTCGCGATACAACGTTCTCAGCTACAGGATACCGAATTATTCACTGCCAAGAAATTTGCGAATGGTTGTTGAGAGGTTATCGGTCTGCCTCCCGGGCAGCAGAAAATTAGTGTTTAAAGAATGCGAAGTTTTTGATCCTTCATTCTCCAATTTCTGATTCAGCATATGTTGTAGTAGATCCGAATCTATAACTTCAGTGGAATTTCACTACTCTCAACAGGATAACATGAATATCGCCACTCTAGCCTGACGATTCCTTCTCTGGATAAAAAGGATGTTGTACTTTTATATCCCATTGCATAGAAAAAATTAAGGTCATTGACACTGCCACCAACAGAGAGAAAATTCTGTGATATCAAGACTGATATGAATCCGAGATCTTGGTTGTCCAGATACCGGCGAACATCGATTGGCCATTTGACGATAATGCTCATGTTCTACCATGGGATAGGCCTGCTGCTTATGTTGATAGGAATATCTATAGTACAAAAGGTTATTTCAAATTATGAAGAGCCTTCACTTCCTCATTACCTTGCTCTAGTGTTGTCTGCTGGACCAACGGAAGAATCGTTGTTTTTTGGCATTCCCTATTATGCATTTGGAAATCATTATGTGGTTCTAGCGGGAGGGATTATCTGGGCAATGCTACATATTATAAACACACATGCCCTTGATATTCGCAATCTTGCATATGCAAACTGGTTGTTTGTAATACCTTCATTTTTCTTTAGTTTTAGAACCTGGATTAGTGGAAAAGGCTGGTTTGCAATAGTTACCCATTCTGGATGGAATGGGATTTTTTTTACGCTAGGCTGCGTCTATCGTGATTACCCGTGTTTAATAATTCCCAATGGAGGAAATTATACGTTGACCTTGAGTAGTATAATGCTTTCTATAATACTAGTAGGTTTAACCTATGTCCTATACAGAAGGAAGAAAGCAGCCCACATCCGTGTTCCAGAATAGTTAAAAACATTCGACAACCACTATTGGTTTAATCTGTTAATTGTTGTACTGAAAGCTTCTTGAGATTCCTGTAATGAATGAATAGGACGACAGATCAACAGAACTGACCGTAGCAGAATAGGGCACAATAGTATCATAGATACTCCGAGACTCGAAGACATCCATTTTGATATCGTATTATTACATTTAAAATCACTTTAGTAAAGGCTTATAAAGATAATAAAGCCTCGATCTCAGAAAATGAAAAATAACACAACTTGCAGATGAATATTTGTCATGGTCGAGTTATTTCAATTTGTCTGTTACGTTATAATTTACCAATTATCCGTTGAATAGCCCAGAATCCCCTCGGTGTCCTAGTTAATATATATTTGTTAA
>DAOM01000094.1 GCA_002501855.1 Candidatus Nitrosopolaris nunavutensis | reverse complement strand
AATTACGCAAGAGATCAAGTATATAGCTTTGATCATGTTGCAATAAATGATAATGTAACAGCATGTGATATGAAATTAGTCCCACTTCCTGATGATGTGTTAGATGTTGCTGTTTTCTCTTTATCTTTGATGGCTAAGTTATATTCTTAAGGCAAAGTACCCTATTATCACAAAAAGTATTTAGGTCATCCTTATGTCGGTCTGGCCCTTCTTATATCTTTCAAGAATGATATAACCAAAATAACTCAGTCCGTTTATATTGCAGTTTTCATCCTCTGCCACTAATGTGAAATCTCCAACATGCATTTTCTTAGCCAAATCTGTCTCATGCTGGTCCAGCTGTTCTTGATTAAAGAGTTTTTCTAATATTTTATATCCATAACGATTTTCATTAATCCAGGATATTGCTGCTTCATATCTCCAAAACCATTTTAGTGGATATAAGAGAGCTTGATTTCTCTTAGCCAATTCCTCTATTCCTTTTAGCCCACTTGAAATTACTGTAGTAAAATAACTGTCAAATACACCAGCAGAGAGGATCGCAAGGAAAAGATCTCGGTTGAATTTGTAAACCATCTCTAAATCTAATGGGCGGTGAGCTATCAATTTCAGTTCTTTTTTATGTTCATACAATGAATAATCGAAATGGACCAATGGCTCTGATGCACGTGAAATACTAAGAGAGAGATACGCTAAGGGAGAAATTACAAAAGAGCAGTTCGAACAAATGATGCGGGACTTGAAGGAACATGATTGAAGCTAGCGGTCTGCGTCAACCAATATATGAACAACCTATCGTCCCAGAGTGGTCTAAATGAAAAATAAATCAGTTACAAGAATCTTGATAATTGGTTTGGGTCAACTAGGACTCCCAGTAGCAAAACATGTAAAAGAAAGAGGTGGGATGGAATACACTAACGTATGTAATCCAGTTCGATAATACGGCTGATAAGAAAGGCGAAGAAACATAGGTTACTGATCATGAATCCAAATGATCTGGCTGTAAGTCTTTCAAATAATAAGCCGAGTAAGACATAGAGATCTCCTAAGAGTCAGCTGCCATAGTAATAGGCAAAATCGATGCCGTACAACTAATTCCATTCCTTCTATTTTGTTGTAAGATAAGGATCGGCTTTTGTCAGGCTCTCTTTGGCTCATAGTGAAGCAGAACTATTCCGCAGTCAAACGCTATTGGCTTGACCAGTGTGAATTTTTGGATCTCGTTCAAGTCTTTGAATATGGTCATGCCCTTCCCAATTGCAGCGGGATTGATGAACAAATAAAAATCGTCAATCAGTCCTTGTTTAATCAAGGAAGAATCAAATGAGGCACCACCATAAACGATGATGTCCTTGCCGTTCTGAGTCTTTAGGTTCATGATTTCTTCCGTAAGGTCGCCTGTCGCAATGTCCGTATTTGCCCACTGCGATTTTTTTAGTGTTTTGGTGAAAACAACTTTTGGTGTTTCTATCATCTTTTTGGCAAACGCATAGAAGGGATCATCGGGTTTGTTCAGCAGATCTGACCAATATGAAACAAAGCCGTCTGTCATCTTTCGGCCCAGAATAATAGTATCGACAGGATCGGTTAATTCGAATACATAATTTTTGAGTTTGTTATCCCAATTCCAAATCATCCAATCCATTTCACCGTTGGGCCCTGCAATGTAGCTGTCGACTGACAGTTGCACCTGTAGTTTTAATTTTCTCATAGCACTCTATCACCCGGCATATGCCTTCCTCAAGCTTTGTATGTCGATTTTCTTCATTTGAAGTAATGCCTTCATGAATCTTTCCGATTTCATAGCATCTTTGTCTTGCAACATGTCGCTCAAGACATTGGGAACGATCTGCCATGACACGCCAAACTTGTCTTTCAACCAGCCGCTCTTTTTCGCCTCCTAAGGAGAGCTTATCCCACAAGTCATCTAGTTCTTCCTGTGTATTGGAGTTAACTAAAAATGATATGGCTGGTGAGAATTTGAAAACCGGGCCGCCGTTTAACGCCATAAATCGTTGTCCTTCAAGTTCAAACGTCACGATCATTACCGTTCCCTCGGGTCTTCCGGAGGCCTCTGCTGCTGATTCTCCGTAATGAATGATATCTATGATCTTTGAGTTTTTGAAAATAGAGGTGTAATATTTAGCTGCTTCCTCGGCATTGTTGTCGAACCACAAAAATGGAGTAATTTTTTGCATGATTGTTTTGTTCATATGTGCCCTATAAATAATAATATAACATAGTGCCTTATTTGTGGCAGTCCCAAGATTCCTGTTACTGTTAATTGTCTTACCGTGACTCACAAGCCATTTGTCGTTAGTGAGGAGAGTGACGATATAACTCTATGTCGGTTCCGATAAATAGCGCTTTCAATGTGTTAACATTTGCGTTAACAAGTTACATTGTTTACGCATGTTAACTGGATTTCGCCATTTATCTTTTTAAGCATGTCTTTGTTTATATGAAACACCGGATGTCAGCAGCAAAAAAACGCAGACGCAGCGGCCAAGAGGAAAAAATAAGCCCCGAAGAGGTCGCTAAAAAGGTCAAGGACGTAGCAAAAACCATTCGTGAAACATCTTCTACTGCAAGAGAAACAGTCAGAAAATTCCATGAGAGTGGAGCTATATCAGAACTTGCAGAGGCGGTACAGGAAGCTGCAGTCGCAACAAGAGATACTGCGAAAGAAATTAGTGATACAGCTAAGGAAGTCAGAGACAGCCATGTAGCAGCCGATACAGCTCGTGCACTCGAAGAAACAGCAAAGACAACAGGTCAAACCGTAGAAGCAGCAAAAGATACGGCCAGACAGGTTCCCAAGGCAGCACCTAAAACAATCAAGACTGCAAGAAAAGGAGCCGTTAAGACAAGTAAGGCAGCAGATGCAACTGCACGTCAAGCAAAAAGCAAAGTCAAGAAAGGAGCTGCTAAGACAAGGATTGAAGCTAAGAAGATTAGAGGGAAAGCAAAGACACGGCTAGATAAGAAAAGAAGAGCTGTAACTAGGTCTGCGCACAAGACCGCAAGAAAATCAGCTTAAAAGAGATGACAATCGTAGCGTTATTTTGTTCATCCTAACTACTACTATAATTTCTCTTGCGATCTAGTTCCATTCCAAATGGTACTAGATTATGATTTGAGATTCTGCACCGAAGTAACAGTAGGTATAATATCATTAAGAAATAATACCTGTTCGTCGTTTAGAAAGAAGGACAAAATGACTCTCCTGATCTATATTCAATTATTCCCTGTAGTGGATACGACCTCACCACTTTGGTTGTAACTAACTCTGTCCAATTTCGAATCGTTCAATGTTCAACAATACTCTAGATTTTGACGACTGTTGATTCTGGTATCTCATCGAACAATGCTTCAGAAATATGATCAAAGAACAAGTTGTGATAGGATATCTAAACAGATATCTTTTATTTAAGATCCGATCTATAAACTCTTCTTCCTCAAATTTTAATTTGTACCAGAAACGTCCTTACCTCAATCTTGACATCATACACAGGACTCTTTTGTTACTGTTATGATTGCATTATCTAATTATTACTGGATAAATAGCATTAGTGAATTTCGTTTCTTACTATTATTCATTTTTGAGTACAAAAGCACAAAAGAAATATGATTGTGTTGGTAGCAACAAGTATTGGTCATATGGATCTTGTGGCGGCCACACATATAGATTCATTATCCATTCTTATAAGCCCATTAACAGTTTCATAATTCCGCGCTGCTTCTTCTGCCACTTTTATCCATATAGTTTCTGTCCTCTCTTCAGTCTCTTTGGATAATGCTATACGTGCGGAGGCACTAACTGCTTGACAGTATTGACTATAATCTTCACCAGATGCAAACTCAAATGTTACATTTACTGTCTCGATTTGCAGGTCACTAAATCCTGCTTTGACCAAATGATTTTCAAGCTTTTTCATGTCGGCTAGGCTAAATGGGTTTGGAACTCCTGCAGGTGGGGGCGGCATTCGCAATTGCTCGCTTATTATTCGCGCGGCCAGGCTGATAATTGGGACCTTAGGTGCATCGGCCCAAACTGCAGCTGCAAATCTCCCTCCAGAGATCAACGAATCATGTATTTTACTTAATGCAGCGTCGAGATTTGGCATTAGCATTAATCCCCAGCGGCATAATACTGCATCATAAGCTGAATCTGATAAATCCAAAATCTCTGCATCACTTTCTTTAAACTCTATTATGTCTTGCAATCCTAATGATGCTGCTCTTTCTTTTGCTATTCCCAACATTTGTGTAGAAATATCTGTAGCGAGGACATGACCGCTAGTACCAACTATTTTCGCTGCTGTTATCGCTGGTTCCCCAATACCAGTTGCTATATCTAATACGCGTTGTCCCGATTTAATTTTGGCAAGTTCGATTAATCGGTTGCTTAGTCTCTGCGCTCCTTTCTCAAAAGCGTCCCACCATTGTTTCCAACCTTCAGCAACGCTATCCCAATTTTGCCGTTGGCCCATTTTGAACTGATTAGGATCAAAAGTAGATGTCATGTGATCCAATTCAACAGGAAATTATTAAAACATTAATACTGTCGTACTCTTTAAACGTAGGAGACTTCATCTCGAGCGATTTTCTATCGATTAAGAAACTAATCGGTGGTAGCATCTTTATATGATTATTAGTATGGGGTACTCCGCCTAGAGCCTACACGGCCTATCTGGAAAAACTCATTTTCGTTAAACTGGAATCTGGTCTATACTTTCCTGAAATCCCTTCGTATGTTAGAGGATCTAAGTATGAAAACCCAGGCGTGGAGGAGGTTAACATTGCTGGTTTGTGACCAGAAATAATACTTATTAGTTAACCTTTGGGTGGGGTTTAACCATAAAACCTCAAATACAAGTATCAGATTACTAGTATCGCAAGTTGTATAGAGCAAAAACTATGACGCTCTCTGTGGGATTATTTTTGATAGGTATA
>DAOM01000047.1 GCA_002501855.1 Candidatus Nitrosopolaris nunavutensis | reverse complement strand
CCAAAATAAAAATGAAGGCCGACTCCCGAATAAGCGTTACCGCAAATCCCACCCAATTTATTTGCTACCCATAAGGTGCTATTGGATGCTGTAAGTTGTCTTTGCCTTCATCTACCATTCGACATCCAAATATTTACGGATTACCATCGACTCCCTTTGTGCAGCAATAACACCCTACATGCAGCAGTCGCTATGAGAACCCGACTTTGCAGCAGAACAATAAACATTCAATATCTTCCCGCATGCACTCATTCAATAATGAATAAAGATAAACAAACAACAAATTATGCAAATTGAAATTACAACTTTCATTTCCGGAAGCGAAAAATAAGTTTTCGATTAGCCTATCAAAGGCTCACGTTGTACAATGCACGTTTAGGCTGCATCATAATATTTTAATAATTACTGGGTAAGCTATATTATGAGAAGCATTGCGTAAAGGTAGCAACGCCAACCGAAATCCATTTTTGATAAAATTGAGCCGTACTCTTTCACATGCTCTTCGACATGAACCTTGGCGTTATGGACTTGAATTAGATAATCATGAATGGGTTCGTGTAACTGATTTACTCATATGTTTCCGTAACCGCAGGAATGATTGGCGACATCTTACCGAAAATGACATAATTGAAATGATCTCCAAGTCCGCAAAGAATCGTTTTGAACTATACGAAGGAAAAATTCGTGCTTTATATGGGCATTCGCTACCGGATAAGGTGCTCAAAGTACCCGCTGAACCACCGGCAGTTTTATTTCATGGCACATCTTCAAGGCTCATGAAACAGATAAGACATGAAGGTCTTAAACCGATGAGAAGGCAGTATGTTCATTTGTCTGTTGACGAGCAGACAGCTTTGCAGGTAGCCAAACGCAAAGAGGGAACGTCTGTCATCGTTACGATTTCTGCAACTAAGGCGTATCTAGATGGAATAAAGTTCTATCAAGGCAATAAGACCACGTGGCTAACAGACTACATACCATCAGAATACCTAGATTCTAGTACCACGACAACACTTTAGTAGTCTTTGGAACTGCATCACAATTCTTGACACTTGGATATCCTTGTTTTGGTTCATGCATTTCTCCGGGGTTGCTCTGCTCATACCGATAAATGTGCCCTTCGTCATATGTGAATAAAATTTCTCGTAAAAAGTAGAGTCCATCTCTGCTGTGTTAAGAATTGAGAGTAATAGCGAAGCCTTTTGGCGTCCTTGTCAGGATAGAATACTCCTGTCCACCCGCCTTTGTCTGAAGTATCAGGGTAATTCCAACCTGAACAGCCTAGCAGAAATTCTCCCATCTATCAATCAATTTTCCTATCCAGTCTATATATTCTGATATTAAATATCTTAGATTATTATTTTATGGCGCTATTAATCAATGGCGGTCCTTGCGTTTTTGTTAACTATCATAAATTTGTATACTTTTACGAGTGTACTATAAAATTGGTTACACTCCTCTGTATTCTAGATGTTTGATACATTTAGAATCAAAACTGATGCCTTTATTTGGGCCGATCTAGTCTTTCCATCTCAAACAACGATTACCACCCACAGCACCCTACAGCATTGTTTGGAACCCTGTCAGTCCTAGGAAGTTGTTAGTGCAGTTGCCCACGCTGGCTGAATTGCAAGAAGAACGTCAACAGTAGTCATTGGGAAATGGAGGAAGAGTCGTAAAGAAATGAGAGCCTGCGAAACTTGTAGTGGCTTATGAACATTGTTAGAATTATCCCTCTCCGAATGATTGAACCTATGCGTAAGGCATTTTCATGTGCAATGCCGCTTGTGCAACAAATGGAGGTTTTATTTACATTTCTAACTATAGTCTTGGAGATGAGTGATGATTTCAGATGTAAAGATAAATTCGTTATGGATAATCAAAAATTTTTGGAGATGACGGAGAACGGCATCCTGTTAACAGAATACGACATGACGCCACAGGATGTGACTAGGGAAGTCAACGTAGGTAAAGAGGTTATAATGTTAGGTGGTTGGAAATTTAACGTCTCAAGAGTGATTTACACATACGCTACGATAAATGAAATTGAAGAGGGTTGGAAAGATTTACTTCATGAAAAGATACCTGTCGATATTCTTTTTTTATCTCTCTTTATTAGAACCATTCTTGACAGAGATAAACCTGAATCGATAGGTAAGGAGCCGGAATTGGTTGTCCTTTTAAAACTATGTTACTGGTATCATAAATGTCTAAAAATGGATAGTAACAATAACTTTCAGTATAAGATAAATGAAATAAGGGATGAGCTAGGTGAAGGGTTACTCGCTAAGGCAGAGCGATATCAATTACCTGTACGTGTAAATCTTGGCAGTGACACTCGGAAATATTTCGAAAACTTACAACCAATATTATTTGCAATCGGAAAAAGGAGGTCTCCTCCTGGCTTCACTGATATGTTGTTGGATATTCGTCATTCAGTTTATAGATTCGTGTCTGAATATCTGTTTTACTCATTAGGTGATGAGGCTAATTTTATGATATCCATAATTAAAAATAATCGACACCAAAAAACTCCCGACTTGTACCTCAATACAATTCCTTCGGACGTGAAAACTATCGTTGATAAAATGGAATATCAGGAAAAAATAGAGGATAATCTACTTGAAGAAATTCTTTGTTCTCTTAAGCGAAATAAGATATTTAAAAAAGTAAACGAAGGTCTATCACAAGGAGGCAAAATTATAATTCTTGACGCTACTGCACCGTCTCTCGGATATGCTATTAATTACTATGCATCAACTCATAAGAAAACTCTTACTATACAAATAGCGATAAACGATTCAATTGTGTTTGCAAATTCTAACTCTAAGGGATATATTCCCATTTTAATATTTGCTCAATCTATTGATCATGAATGCAATTTCAGGTTATCTGCAGTCATGGTTCCATGTCCTGTAATGAATGGTAATAAAGGACTTGAGGTAGACCTTTCGAAATTCCCGTGATGAAATTCAAATAGAATATAGAAGATTCAGTGTTTCTATTGATGAATAGAGATTGGCATGGCTTGTGGCCTTTTCATTTCTAATCACTATAATGAAGGGATTTTGATAAAAAGAAAAAACTCTCCTTTGAGTAGTCATATAGACCTCAATAAATATTTTGGAAAATAGAGTTGGAGCATCGACCAAATTATCAAGCGTATCCAGGAATTAGCCAAGGTAGCATTTGACAGGTATGACGATATTTCGGCCCCATCAATGTGACTCCAACTAGGCTAACATTAATAGCTGGGCCGGGCGCATCCGTAGGTAGTGTTAGAGGCTCCGCACCACGGCGAAGTCTGTTCATAGACCATTGAGCCAATGACTTTAGGACATTTTTGTCATGTCAGTCGAATCAACTTTTAAAGGAACATTTCTGTTCAAGCATAAATAACTATCATCGAAATAACATTCAAAAAACCGGTCTAGACCCAGAGGAAAAAAGAAATCCAAGTTATAAGTTCTTTTTACTTTCTGTTTTGCGATGCTATATGATTACCAGCAGAATCAAACGTTCTACTAAGGTTCCAAGATCGATAAATTACGCCTAGTTAAGCCTATTTATACAGATTAGAAACGCCTATAAAATTGTTAGACATATTCCTTAATTATCACAATCCCCTAACAGTTTATCAAATGGCTGATTGCCCCCTATGCACAGGTGCGAGAGGTATCAATAAAAAAGAAGAATTTATTGAGCATTTAGATAGCCACCAAGAAATGGCGATGAACCATGACATGATGTTCAGAAAGTTCAAGGAATACGTATTAACTCATGAAAACTTTACGGAATGAGACTAAAATACGGGGGTATCATAGTTTAAATGTACTATTTGGTGGTAGTAGACATGACCTTAAATGTTTAATCAATTAGGGTACATTTAGCTAACCCTTATAATGTAGTCGGTGTTATCATACATTACAAGTATGGTTTAACGCTCCGTACTCCTTCATGGCATTTGCATTTTTCTTCCTGATATTCCACTTGCGATGATCTCAATTCCTAATATTAACAGTGCTATTCCTAATATGAAAGACGCGAGAATGGATACAAAAATTGCACCATAGAGAGGTGATGCCATTATCAACCCGGATAAAGCAATAGCTATAACCCCTGCACCGATGCTAAATCCTCTTGCCCAACCACGACTTTGTTTGTCTACTACTCCACGTATGATACGTGCGATACCAACAAACAGTAAAGCAATTGCCAATAAAATTATCACGAACACAGCTGTATGGACAGGATATCCTACAGCTATAGAACCGAAGATGAGAGATAGGACGCCAAGTCCTACGGTACCCCACCGTGATTTGTTCGCGCCCAGCCCAAATATTCCAGTTATAATTTCAAATATTCCAAGAATGATCAAGGTTATACCTAGTATGTATATTATTGAGAACAGTGTTAACCCTGGATGTACTATAACTAATATCGATAATATGATGGCAATGGCACCTAGACCAATTTGCACTGCCCGCATCCAGCCGGGAGATCTTGATTTGTTCATCGATATACTATGATAATAACCTCTATATAAATAAATGAAAAATGATTTCTTAATTCGTCTTACATCGGATGTTAAACTAGTTTTGCACCGGTGCATGACAATATAGATTAGTTCTCAATAAGGAAAAGGAGACGAGAGAATAAGTTTCCTGGTTATTTCCGCGCCCAGAATGCAACTCGCTTGACAG
Source organism: Candidatus Nitrosopolaris nunavutensis (assembly GCA_002501855.1). GTDB lineage: Archaea > Thermoproteota > Nitrososphaeria > Nitrososphaerales > Nitrososphaeraceae > Nitrosopolaris > Nitrosopolaris nunavutensis. The sequence goes on along the minus strand of DAOM01000047.1, from coordinate 2,040 downwards.
GACGTATGTGGAGCCGTATTTGCGAGTGAGGCTTATCCTAAAAACCAAAAATCTGGTCCCGTTTAACGTAGTTACAGGTATAGTACTTTGGTTTGTTTGCACCCAAAACCGAAAAGTTCTAAGAGATCACACTGCCTTAACTTATCTAAGTCTCAAGTCATAAATCATGGTTTTCTTAAGCAATAGACCTTCAAGCTCTATCCTCTTGATCATTACACCGCTTGTTTTATCCGCTTATATTCATATTTGGAATCCTATAGGATTTCCTTCCCTATATTTTGATGAGGGAATATACATGAGAAGAGCTATTAATATGTTGGAGACTCATAGCCCTCAAGAAGATCCGTACTTTTATGATCATCCATATTTTGGGCAAATTTTTTTAGCCAGTATATTCTGGATGACTGGTTATCCTAGCTCACTACATCCTTCTGTAAATAGCATACAGTCTATAGAGAAGCTATATTTATTTCCGAGAATATTAATGGGAGTACTTGCCATAATCGATACTTTTCTAGTCTATAAGATATCAGAGCGGCGCTACGGTAGGAATGTGGCATTTATCGCATCTACTCTATTTGCAGTGATGCCAATAACATCGTTACTAATGCGGGTATTGCTGGATGGAATCCAGTTACCCCTTTTTTTATCTTCCGTATTTTTTGCAGATCGTGTCAATATCAACGACTTGAAAAACAATAATAGAAGATTTGTTATTACTCTACTTTCAGGCGTTTTTCTTGGATTAGCCATATTCACGAAGATCCCGGTGTTTACTATGGTTCTATTGGTAGGATTCCTAGTCTTTACCAATAATAAAAATAGCTTCAAGGTACTTGGCATATGGCTAATTCCGGTGATATTGGTACCGATGATCTGGCCAGTTTATGCAATATCGATTGGTCATCTTAATGATTGGTTAAAGGGTGTTTATTACCAAACTCATAGAGGAGCTCAAACATTTTTTTCCTCACTAAATCTCTTTTTTAAAGCTGATCCGGTTTTTTTTATTGTTGGTATAGCAGGCTTAGTCTTTGCAGCTATAAGAAGAGATTACTTTCTTTTGTTGTGGGCTATTCCTTTCTTGATGGCCCTTTACTTTGTAGGGTGGGTCCTGATATATCATTTCATCCCGTTATTACCAGTATTGTGCATTGCAGGAGCCAGATTGCTTCTGGAAATACCAAATAGAATCAGATATAAGAGTATCGCTAGGATATCGCTCGCTGTTATTGTTGCTGGAATACTGATTTTTGGAATAACCACGACTTTCTTACTGATAACGTCCAACGCCAATTCTTTTTATTTCGAAGGAGCTTTATTTCTTACACAGTATTTAGAGGATAACAATGTTAGCCTCAAGAAAAATAATCTTACTATAATTTCAGATGCTTTTTATTTGTGGATACCGCAACATGTATTCCATTTACCTGGCACTTACAAAACATTTTTTGATAGCACATTATCTAGAACCCAAATGAGCCTTTTAATAGTCGATGCAGGATTTATGGAAGTCATGCACGAACATAATAAGCAAGGTATGCTTTTGCACACCATTTATGACACCAATAATACAAAAAAGATAGCAGTGTTCGGGGAAAATCAATATAACCAGAATATATCAATATATCTTTATAAGCCAAAAGCTTATTCACATTAAAAGGTCTAGCTCCTTGACAAGTGATCCGTTAACGTTGATAAGCTAAACAAGAATATCTTCCTTCTGACTATGATGGTGTTGTTGACAGAAAGAATGACATCATATATCATGATAGAACACAATTTGATGAAAATGTTGCAGTTCTTATGTCTGATTTCGCGACATTCACAAAGTCTCTAATTAAATTAGCCGAAGAGAAGGGTGTAAGCAAAGAGGGCACTGCAAAAGATTTTGACTGAGAAAACCAAGGGTGTTTATCTTGTCACAGGGAAGCAAGTAAGATATGGTGATTTACTGAAGGGGAGAGTAGATGTTGATTTTGTTAGTCGTTTGGAGCGAAAGAACGACAGTCATACTATTTCAAACAAGACATTTGACTT
>DAOM01000151.1 GCA_002501855.1 Candidatus Nitrosopolaris nunavutensis | reverse complement strand
GATATACAGAGTTACTTGCAGATACTTGCAATTCAGTTACTAAGCCGTTTGGCTTGACACTGCTAGCTCCTAAGTAACAATTATGAGGCCAACAATGATACTATTTGGAATGATTATTTATTCAGATCTGATCGACTAATTGAACTCAAGTTTATTTCTTAATTCTTTGGCCCTATTTCTGACAGTAACTTCCGTAACTCCTGCTGCCTCTGCAATATTTGACTGAGTAATAGTCTCTCCATTTTCTATACTTGATAAGTAGAGTACTGACGCAGCAAGTCCCATAGGATCTTTTCCTGCCGATATTTCTTCTCTTGTAACTTTGTTCATGATTTGTGCTGCATGTCGTTTTGTCTTCTCACTTAGCTTAGCCTTACTTGCAACCTTAGCTATACATTTCATAGGATCTTGTTGTGGGATTTTAAGGTCAAGTCTTGTGTGAAGCACTCTAAAATCTTTTGAGAGTTCTTTACGCTTTACATTGCAAGCTGTCGCTATATCATCCAATGTTCTGTGAGCTCCCATTTCTCTACATGCAATATATACAGCAGCTGCTAAGACTCCAGAAACAGTTCTGCCACGAGTAAGCTTCCTTGACTGAGCTTTCCTGTAGATGTATGCTGTTTTCTCGACTATGCTATCTGACAATCCTAGCTTATCTTTTAATACATCGAGTTGGAAGAAAGCTTGTCTAAGACCCCTATCTTTGGGAGTATGCAGTTGAGACCTCATATCCCAGGTAGCTAACCTGTTCATCGTAGTACGCATAGCTGCATCAAGCTTGTTACCGCTTGCATCTCTGTCAGTTCTTCCGATGATTGTTGATAACCCCATATCATGACGAGCCAGTGATTGTGGGATTCCGGTTCTCGTCATTGCCTCAGTCTCATCTGTGGAAAACGTACGCCACTCTGGTCCTATCTCCTGCAATTTATCAGAAATTACTCGACCACATTTGACACAAATTATCTCCCCAGACTCAGAATCCGTGATTATCTTTTCGTTGCCACAGCTAGGACATTTGGCTAAGGGAGTAGAAATTGCTGTTGTTGCATGATTGCTTGAAGACTTGTTACTATCGTTATAATGTGCTAACATAATCATATCTAATATAGTAAAGTAATTACATATAAAGTATATAGTAAGTTATAACTAACCCCTACTACAAAACCAACTGGAGCTGCATGAACTCTAAGCATTTGAAGGGAACTCATTAGACTCAATAAAGTATCTATAGGAAATTGAGTCATATGATATTTATTATATACTGTGATTGGTACTTCTTGTTGCCGCCTTCCATCTCACTGTAAGTAGCTCATATTTTTAGCGTGATAGAGGCTTCACAGTAATGGTTATCTTAAAACATGTCAACAAGTCTTTACATCTACTGCGGATCTCAAATTCGGTAACACCAGCAAGACTTGACATGGGTAGACAAGACTTGACTCCTAACAATATTGCTGCGAAGTATAGATATGCCGCAACTAGTCCGTTGGGAGATTTACTATCGGCAAGAAGATGATTGTTAGACTTGTTAGCTATTTCAGTTGCTAACTTCCTAACTCTAGAATCAATCCTTGTGGATTTGACAAGATTTGAGATGTAGTGATCAATTGCTAATTTTATTGGAATCACCTAGTCAGCATGGTAGGAGGTAGTAGAATAGAATTATTTCGAAAATCTATTATGCACTGTAGAAAATGTTGAGTTAACGTGTCTTCTCATGACTAGAAGATGAATTATGCTATATATTCGAAGTGGTCATAACAATTTACTATGATTAGAAATAATTTTTGGTCTCGCTTTTACTTCCCGCCTTGAAATAATCTTAAAAATGCAATGTTCATTCTTAACTATTTAGGAATTATAAATGCAATATGAGTAGAATTGTTCATAGATTTTCAAATACCTGCACTAAGGAAATGCAAAGCGTTTTTTCCCTCATCAGTTAAGGAGATAATATGATGTGTTCCAACCTTAGTTTCAGTAATAAATCTCCAATACTTTTGCAATGGCTCTATCAGATTCTTATTTAGGGACATATAGGCTGCTTGTTCACTGTATTGTTCTTTTGTCCTCTTTCTATTGGTTATTCTTTTTTCATCCTCCTGGATGAGGCCAGCTTCTATTGCTGAGTCCTTTAAATCGCGTTTACGGACACCACTCTTCCCAGCACTTTTTCGATTTATTAAATCTAGACACCTTATCAATTTATCACTAGGGATCTCAATCTTATACTCCGGAAGACCAATAATTTCTTTAAGACCTTCAGTTTCTTGTTTCTCTTCCTTCGCCACAGAGCTGGTATATCTTTCAGGAACTGCGTAATAGGGTTTTATCGTAGCAGTATCTTTAAACATCATACACGCCATCATTGAAGCAATGGCCTGAATCTTACTACCCACAGACACATTTACAAGAATGGAGTTGGCTTTTTCTTTTAAAATTATTATCCTTAGAGCTCTTAGAGTATCAAAAAGATCCGTTCTATCAGCTTCGGTTTGCAGACATTCTATTCTTGCCTGCTTTAACTTATCTTGTATTGATGAGACAAATTGATTTCCCATGTCAACACTAGGATTACTGTGTGTGATAAGCCACACTTTGTCCGCTTTCATTCCGAGTGCGGGTAAGACTATCCGATCAACTTCAAAACCAACTGGAGCTACATGAACCCTAAGCATTTGAAGTGAACTCATCAGACTCGATTTGCTCATTAAAGTATCTATAGTAACTTTAGTAAATCGATATCTATTATATACTTTGTTATTGGAAGGTAAGAAGACAAAAAAAGTGAGACGAGCTAGACTAACACAAGACGTACTAACGTTAGAAAAACTGCCGACCGAAGCAGCTGCGACAGGCATAGATAACCAACTACAAGAATCGTTAGATTGTCCAGATTGTTCGGACATGATGCTCCAGTTATATGATTGGGATAAAATGGGATACCTATGCGAAAATTGTGGACTAGCTATTGCTAATCCTGCTATTCTTTCTACGTATGTTATCTCAGGAGTAAGGACTTGAAGATCAGCCTTGTTACGTTTATATATAATAAAATAGATGGTACGGTACTATACGGTAACATTGTCTTCGGGCAATGAGCTGAAAAGGAAGCAAACAGAATGGTTTCATCAAAAGAAGACGGTTTTGCATTAGCCTCGAGAATAGACACGCAAGCAAGCGCCAATGATATTATCCACAAACTTGAATCGCCCACTATACCGCGCATAAGTGCCATAGCCAATATGGCATGGTGTGAGCGTGCAGCATATGGTATATCGTTTCTGGGTGTGCAAAGTAATTATTTACCAGGCGCAGGAGATATCGGCAGCGCAGTCCATAGAATTGTAATAAAATCAACGTTGGAAATAGTGCAGTCCATAAAAAACTGCACGAGGATTTGCAAGTCGGAAGCGATGGAAATTTTTTCAACAAACGCCAAAGAAGAGGTCGATGTCAATTGGAAATTCTATATGCTTTCTGGTATAGAACAGCCATTACCGATCATAATGGAAGATTTGAAAATTAGAGCTGATAGACTTGCAAATCAGCTAATTACCCATCATAATGATAGTTACCAAAAATTACTACTAAGACCCGAGTTTACAATACGCAATCCAAAGATTCCGTTAGAAGGAAGGTTAGATTTACTGAAAATTAGACTTGGGGAACCAGTTCCAGATTCTTGTAAATACATAACAACCGATGATTTGGTTAATTTAAACATAGAAGATATCGAGATAGTGCAAATAAAAACAGGCAAGGCGAAGCCAAGAACACCTAGGATATACTTGCAAGCTGACGCCGAAGCTTTGCTGTTAATGGAAACATTAAAACTGAAACAACCACCCAGTTACACATGGCAGTTTGCAGATAAAGATGTGAAGCATAAATCATTCAAGTTCGCTAAGGTCCATCAAGCAATTGATAAATTCATCAGATTATGGAAAGCACAGGAATCTCCAGCTATAACAGGATACTGCCCGACTTGTCCACTAAAAAATGCTTGTTTAGATTGGCATTTTGCAAGAAGCGACAAGCTATCCTTTGAGGATCTGGCCAGAAGAAGAGCTGCGTTTAATCTCTCAAGGAAAATACGGGAGGAAATTTCAGATACAGACAGATGGAAAGTTTATGTCTCTCTTAGGAATGCAGAAGAGAGGCATGCGGACGGCTGGGCTTTAACGGGCCTAAAATTGGACACATCCGAAATCGATCCAATCAATCAACAGATCGTTTTGAGCTCTGCGGAAAACCGGCCATTTGGTAATTTCGTCGATTTTAGTGTTGGAGATTTTGTGACCGTGTCTGACGGTAATCCCAACCTGGGAAGCAACCCAACTGCTATAATTACTGATATAGATCTTGAAAGATCGTCAGTAAAGCTACAATCTATCAGAAACGATCTGTATGTTCTCACCCATGATAACAGGCAAACGTCCAGGTTCACAATGGACCGATTTGATTTCGATAAGGGGCTTACGACGATTAGATATCTTGATGATTTCTTTCGGCAATCTTCTTATGCTGACAGCGTCCTTGGCCAGGGAGCTGCCCTAGCAGCAACAGTGACATGAGGACCTGAAATAGGAGATAGCGAGAGACGTATGGCTACAGTAAATTTTGCCATAAATTCCCTTACCTTTAACCAGTCAGAGAATCATGAACAGCGTGCTGCCAGGGACAGAATAAAACTAGAGAGCACTATTCCAATAACTGGACCTCCTGGTACTGGCAAATCAACTGTAATTTCGAGTTGTTGTTTTGATCTCGTCAACGAGTATTCTCCAGTTTTGGTTGTTACCCCCACAAACTCTATGGTCAATAGTATCTTATCGAAGATTGATAGTCTTGCACGCTGTTCAAATTTACAATTGCCAAGAGGTTTCATAATTCGGTATGGGAATGTAACGGAACTCAACTACGCTTATCCTCATTTGAATAGCTATACTTTAGATAGCCTGGTATTACAGCATCAAGCTAACAATGGCGGTGGCATTAGCAGAATCCGAGCAGGTATTGATCTGATGCAAAATGCAAGGATAATTTTATGTACTGATTATATAGCCAAAGATCTGAAAAATATTATCCAAGCTGGTGCCGTCTTGATAGACGAAGCAGGCCTGGTTAGCCTTGACAAAATGGGGACAATCTTTTCGTCATTGAGAGACAACAATGGAAAAGTGATTGTGATAGGAGATGATAAACAACTCCCCCCTCCCTCACGTGATTATGTGGCCACAAGCCTCTTTCGGTCGATACTCAACCACTTTAATTCGACATTGCTTAGAAAGGAGTATAGATTCAATCGGGATATTCTTGATTTAATTAATCCATATTACGACAATAAGCTCGTTGCAGATCATTCTGTTCAGGATATTTCGACGGCTGAGATAGCTAAAAAAGATTATGGCGGCATTAACGATAATCTTCGAAAAATATTGCAACATGATAGAAAAATTGTATTTGTTGATACTAATGATGGGAGAAGAGAAGACAAGCATTTTGTAAATAGTGGAGAGGTATCCATAATTAAAGACATCATGAAGGGTTGTCAAAGTATGGGTATAGACAACATTATGGTCATCACTCCATACAAACAACAGGAAAGAATGTTACAATTGCAACTTCAGCAGCAGAAAGTGCAAGGCATTCGCATTGGCACTATAGATAAGTTTCAGGGACAGGAGGCCGAGGTAGCAATAATATCAATGGTAAGGTCGAACACTTGTCAAGATTATCATGAGGCAATAGGTTTTCTCAATAACTCAAGGGCATGTGTTGCATTTTCCAGAGGTAAACGCAAGACGATAATAGTGGGAGATCAGACTACTCTAACTAAGAACAAGTTTCTCGCAAGTTCAATTGATACCATTACAAGAAAAGATGGATTTTTTATTTGGAGAAATTCCAACTGATTAAACTTCCTATGTTTCGCAGTGGTTTTTTGTTATAAAAATTAATGCAAATTAAAAACACTTTTAATCAGTCATAAAATTCGAGTTATTATACATTGAATAAGTTGAAGGGGAAAGTTTCTGATGCGACTATGTGCACAATGCCTTTGTGATCTCAGAATGATTTCAATTGAACTTAGAGCAACCGATCTGCAATCTATCTAGCCAACTAGACGTTGAACCATGTCAAAATAGGTTAGTTTGAATTGCTGACAAAGATTTCAGAAACATTTCAAAATCTCAACAAATTATTTATCAACAGCACTTCGGCTTAATGCTGTATATATAAGAGCTGTAGGAACGTCCATCAGCATTGAGCACCGCTTACTGCCAAGTAAATATTTTATACTTTATTTCCACAAACTTAGCGGGCAAAAGAAGACTTTAAAAGTTGCAGAATAAGCCTCGTAGATATGCGAGATATTGATAACCTGAAAAGTCTCTACAAAGGCGTGAACGGGAAGTGCAAAAAGAATGTTCGATTTGTTGGTGTATATTTGTCATCCCCGTTATTTCGCTCGTTATTCTACTTGTCTTTCTGGTCTTCGTCCTCTCTTGTTTGATGTCTTTTAAATTCGTCTAATAGATGTCTCGTTTTTGTGTTAAGAATATCATACATTATCAATCCAAAACCAGCGGCTCCACATACAATTACAACGGCATATGTCACTGCAGCAATGCTAAGCCCCGACTCAGCACTTGGACTCTGGAAATACCCTGTTAATATAATACTCATAACAAATGAGATACAAAGAAGAATTATGCCGCCTATTGAAAGCTTTCGTTTGTAAAATGCAGGCACTGACGTGACTCAGTGGATGAGAATTACTATATTTATTCATACTCGCTACACATTTGAACTAACATTTTCTCGATGCTTTCTTAACTATTGTTTTCCACTCGTTCTCGCCTTCAATTATTATCATGTTCTCAGCAGGAATCTTGCTTTCAAAGCTCCATGTGGCCCAAAATAATTATGACACATAGTGCTTTGAACTTGTACATGGAGATTTCAGAGTTGTCGTGTTTACATCCATATTGAGCCAAGATTGTGTATTCTGAGGGTGAAGACGGTGAAAGCAATGAGGACAGTATAACCCCGTTACCTAAGCAAGTAATGATCACGAAATTGGAAGTATACAACTCCCACACCGTTTTCAGTAATTTATTTCACGTTCCGGAGTCTAGTCTAATAACTACGAAATAACAGTACCCTATCCACTGTAGAACCTACACATTTCTTGAAT
>DAOM01000150.1:2772-4060 GCA_002501855.1 Candidatus Nitrosopolaris nunavutensis | reverse complement strand
GTGTATAAGAGACAGATACACGTTTTGGCGCTCCGAGCATTTTAGGGAATGAGTCTTGAGGGATGTATCTGAACCAGTTTGTAGAACCATGTAGCTTAAGAATATACCAAGAATAAAGATCATGATTCGGATAAGAATAAAATTTCTTTTCACTGACATATTTTCTACGAAGGTGATTGCGAATATCTCCATCATGTATCATAACCTCATTAAATGTAATAGAATATCCGAGTGGCCTATTCCACTTCCATGTGCTATATGCTAATTCTTCGACGGTTATTTCGCTCTTGTCGTGAAGCCTTCGAATAGGTGGTTTTTCAGATTGATTTAAATGGGAAGCATTCTCGATCGAAGCTTCCAAAAAACAATCATAATTGAACGTAATAATGATGGGTTTTTCGTTGTACACAATTTGTCCAAGAGCCATCATTGCAGAGTGTGTCTCGATCCTTCGAAGCCGGTGAGAACTTCAGTTAGAAATCTCTTTAATCTAAATTGGATATCGAACAACTCTCTAGTCCTTTCAATATCTCCTTCGTCTTTTGCTTTCCTGTAATGAGATTCAAGTAAAGTAAAGCATTCTTCTAAATCAAACTTAGAAGTTGCGAGGTCATCCTTATTCTTCTTCCAGAATTTTTCGATATAAGCATACACTGGCTCGATTTTTTCAGTGTATTTTTCACTGTTAAACTTATTCATTTTTAATGCTTCCATAAAAAAATTGCATATCAGCGGAGGCCTAGCCGGATGAGAGACGTCTACGAAGTTTATCATGGTTTTTGCCATCCTCTCGAGCGTTTTGATGAAATGGTTAGGCTTCTCTTTGACCTTTCTAGCAGTGATAGGCTGACGCTCCTATTTGCAATAAGAAAAGAAGAAAATCTAAGGCTCACTCAGCTAGCTGAAAAGATTAAAGCTACGATTCAGGAAACGTCAAGACACGTCGGACGTCTCACGGAAGCAAACTTAATAGAGAAGAACTCTGATGGATACTACACTCTTACTTCTTACGGCAGACTCGTTTTGCTTCTCCTATCTTCATATGGTTTTCTTTCTAAGACTAGAGATTATTTTCTCTCACATGATATATCCTTCCTTCCTCAAGAATTTACGGAGAGGATTGGCGAGTTAGGCTAGATTTTTTACTCTGGGTCTCGATATAGCATTAGATCCGACTGCAACCCCCTCTCCCTGACGTCCTTCAACAGATATATCGATAAAGATCAGGCATTCAATTCTGTATGGATGAATTAATAGAGCTCGAACAAAGAATTAAGCACAAAATCGC
>DAOM01000150.1:535-2394 GCA_002501855.1 Candidatus Nitrosopolaris nunavutensis | reverse complement strand
TCTGTGGCCAGAGATAGAGACATTGAATTGGGTATTGAATGAAATATTGGTATTTAGACAGAAGGAAGCGGGATTTTTCAGCAACGCCTGAAATCTTCCGGAACATGAATTTGTAAATTTTTATTTTCCGCGAGCCGTAGACTTTTTTGGGCTAGTCTGGTTAGAAAAAAAGAAAAAATTACTCCCAATTTCCCTCGAAAATTACTACAAATTCCTTGTGCTTCTTCCGTTAGAAGCCGACGAGAAAATGGAGGCCCTAAAACATTATTTTGGAATTACTCAGAGTAACGAAATTATCGCCCGAGGAATAGAGGCAAAAATTATACACAAAGGAAGAGGCAAATTCAAAATCCTGGAAGACAACTGCAAAGGAAAATATATCGGCAAAATAGTGGATGCATCAGATGTGATTCGTTGTAAATTATAGGATGTTTGTGGCAAATGGCCCTAGGGCTATATCCAGTCTACTAATTGAACTTTCTAATTTCTGTCCCAATAGCATTTCGGAATTGTCATGCTGTCGTATGTTCACGCTACAACACCTAACACAGTATCTATTAGTTACTATTAGTTACTATTAATATCAATAGGAATGTGTATACAAAATAGATATACGCCACCTCAACTATCAGTGAAGATATGGATGATGAAATTCCCGAGGATATAAATGTCCATAAACAAATTTGGGGCAAAGACGCAGATCAAGTTATTTATGGCGAAGTGGAAAAAAAGGAAGATGACGAACAGCGATGTCCCATATGTAATTCACGTATAGATGAATTCGGTTATTGTGGATGCGGAGGAAAGTTAGGAGTTAGTTAGCTGATTAATAGGCAACATAACAAAAAATATTCTGATCTAAGATCGAATGGTATGATGAACTAATTCCACTAGATCGTGGCTGTGGAACTTGTCTATAGAAAATCGAATTGTCCAGAATCAAAGCTCATGTTGTTCTCATTTTTCCCGAAGCACTTACCACTTGCTTGTCTATCGAAAGAGTATCAATATATTCTAAACTTTTACTATTCAGCAACGTTTTTGGCAATACAATGTGACAGCTTTAAGATAATAAAGCGCTCATTTATTAATCACACATCTAGCTTTTAACTCTAGGTCATCAGATTCTCTTTCATCATTTTGTAGAACTCTTCATCAGACATACTTTTTTTTCCTTCTATCCATGTTTCTACATCGTTTCCAGCTAAATACCTCAGAGTAGGATTTTCGCTTGTAACAGCTTTAAGCACTACCTTTGCTACAACGTCGGTAGAAGAGCCACCCTCTATCATATGTTGAAAGCTTGTAGCCACGTTTTGCATAAGTTGTGCATATGGAGAATTTGGATCTTGGGATTTCTTGGCAGCAACTATACTGTTAACAAAGTTTGTTTTAATAACTCCAGGTTCAACCAAGACCACTCTTATTCCAAATGGCTCCAATTCATATGCCATAGATTCACTCAACCCTTCAATTGCAAATTTTGTGCTAACATAAGCGGATCCTCCTGGATAACCAAATCTTCCAGCTCCTGAACTAATATTTACGATGATACCAGATTTCTGTTTTCTCATGATTGGAAGGACTGCTTGAGTTACTCTTATAACACCAAATAGATTGGTTTCGTACTGAGCCTTTATCTCTTCCATTGCAAGGTCTTCAAACGCTCCGTTAAGTCCATAGCCAGCATTGTTTACCAACACGTCGATCTTGCCGACGTCAGATTTTATCGAATGTATCGCATCGTTTATTGATCTCTCTTCGGTAACGTTCAGCTGCACAACACGAATCGGCAGCCCCTCTTTGGTTGCAACTGATTGTATAGTTGCACCTTTTCCTAGATTCCTCATTGTGGCGTA
>DAOM01000150.1:0-160 GCA_002501855.1 Candidatus Nitrosopolaris nunavutensis | reverse complement strand
ACTACAGCAACCTTCTGATTCGATGAAGATAATGAAGAGGGCATGTCCTATTCTCTGTAGACTGCTATTACATTACACTACTTAAGTAAGATAGTAATCCTCTGGTTAGTTAGTAACCAAGATCTAACCAACTTACCAAGAAATGACTACCATATTTAAT
>DAOM01000102.1 GCA_002501855.1 Candidatus Nitrosopolaris nunavutensis | reverse complement strand
GCGGTTCTGGCAGTTCAAGCGGTAGCGGTTCAAGCAGCAAAAGCAGCAAAAGCAGCGCCCCTCCACAACCCACCACACTTCAGTAGCTAGCAAAAACTATCAAGACGTACGAACTTCCTAATTTTTTGTTGCAAAATCAATAAGCGTATTATTTTTAACTTTAGATTCGAGGGTTTTTCTTAGAATATAGCACATTTCCCTCTTTTGTGATCTTCATAACCCTATTTGGCGGTATAAGTTCAAAATTTTCAGACACATTTACGAATTCTGAGAGTGAAACCTTGACCAATGAATTGTAATCTCGATAATAGACGGAATAGAGTTTTGGATCGTCGGCATAGAGTGCTTTGCTGAAAATCTCTTCTAGCCTACCCTTCTTCGGCATTCCTGTAGTAGATCAAACCCCCTGCCTCCACTATCTGCGCTACCAATTTCGGAAACGGCACCATCACATAAGATTCAGCCCTTGTTAGATTCACGATTTTGTTTTGATTGAGATCGACTTCAAGTTCGTCCTTATCGAAAATTCTTCCCAAAGTTTGTTGTTCGATTTCTATGGGAAGCAAATAGCCTCCATCTATGGCATTTCTGTAAAATATTCTTGCAAATGATGGGGCTAAAATCGCTTTAATACCCAACTGAGAAAGAGCTATAGGAGCGTGCTCTCTGCTCGATCCGCAGCCGAAGTTACTTCCGCATACCATAAAATCACCCTCGGAAACCTTCTGTGGAAATTCCGGATCTAAACCTTCCATTGCATGTTTTGCCAATTCTTTGGGGTCATGAATTTTTAGATAAGGCCCTGGAATGATAACATCAGTATCGATGTTTGACATGTCATATTTATGAACTCTCCCTTTTATTGAATTCAATCTACGATATGTCCCTCGGATCTGTTATCTTTCCTCTCACAGCAGAAGCTGCTGCGACCATAGGCGATGCTAGATACGTCTTTGACCTGACATGCCCCATTCTTCCTGGAAAGTTTCTATTTGTAGTACTAACGCATATCTCATCTTCGGCCAAGACTCCCATATGAGCACCACAACAAGCTCCGCATGTCGGCGGTCCAATAACGACCCCGGCTTCGAGAAATACACTAGCTAACCCCTCTCTTACTGCCTTGATGTAGATAGACTGAGCGGCAGGTAACACTTCCGTTCGAACCTTTACCTTCCTGCCCTTGAGTATTCTAGCCACCGCTTGAAGGTCCTCAAATTTAGCGCCTGTGCACGAGCCAATGTACACTTTATCTATTTCAATTTCTTGTAATTCTCTAGCTGCGCTGATATTTCCAGGAGAGAACGGTTTGGCGACCGTGGGTTCTAATTTGTCTATCTCATAGGTTAATACTTCAGAAAATTTAGCATCGCTGTCGCCCAAGATTGGCGAATATGAGGCTTTAGTTCTTTCCCGTAGGTATGACTCCGTCACACCATCCGGCTCAATTATTCCATTCTTTGCTCCGGCTTCAGTTGTCATATTGGTGAGGGTGAGACGCTCGTCCATACTCATTTCTTTAACTATGTTACCTGAAAATTGCATTGCCTTGTAGTTTGCGGCATCAGTTCCTATATCACCGATAATTCTCAAAATGATATCTTTTGCCATCAAGTAATCTGGCTTGGTCCCGGTAATCTCAAAGAGCATTGTCTCCGGTACTTTCAACCAAATTTTGCCGTTCATTAGAACATAAGCAATATCAGTATGACCCAGGCCTGCAGCAAATGCCCCTAACGCCCCTGTAGTATTGGTATGCGAATCACCAGCAACATATACCTCGCCTGGCAACACCATTGCCTCTTCGTGAGACAACGTATGACAGATTCCATATTGGCCAAGACCATACTTAAAATGTTTTTTAATGCCATATTTCTTTGTCCATCTCGATAGAATCATTATATTCTCAGCTGACACTTTGTCCGCCGCAGGGACGAAATGATCTTCCGCTATCCACACTCTGTCCGGATCCCAAATATGATCCAGTTTTTTACCCTTTTTTTCCCACTCACTTAACACCTTAATAACGCCTGGACCAGATACATCATGCATCATTACCTTATCTACACTTACAAACCCTACATCTCCGGCTTGTATTCTCGTTTTGCCGCTAGCGCGGGCAAGTATTTTTTCAGTAATTGTCATGGACATAGGGGTTCACCTTGCAGAATATCCGGCACGACTGACGGATTAAAACCTTCTGCAAAGAAAAAGAAAACAAAAAAAGGGAAGTGACCGTAGCTTCTGGTTCACTTGGAAATATTACCAATCCTGGTGCCAGTAAAGACAGGCAAATTTGATCTGTATCAAAGCTTCAGGGTGTCCGGTTTTGAATTCGAAGAAAATGATATTCTCGTAGTTTCCAGCAAATACATATCTATGAGTGAGGGTTCGGTGGTGAACCTCAATAAAGTAAAGTCCAGCAAAAAAGCTAAAATCATTAGTGCTGCTTGCCACATAAACGAAAAAATCGTTGAGCTTACACTCAGAGAAGCCGATTATATATTCAAGGGAGTGCCCGGTTTTTTACTATCTGTTAAGGATGGCATATTGGCTCCTAATGCTGGCATTGACAAATCCAATGTACCGAAGGGGTTCGTTGTCTTATATCCGCGTCTTCCCTTCAAAACCGCCGATAACTTGAGAAGGCGATTCCTCATTGACATGAGTATTAATGTTATGATTGTGGTAGCAGACAGTCGATTGATGCCTGGACGAATTGGGACTATCGGTGTGGCAATTGCCAATGCAGGATTCGAACCTACTGAAGACCAAAGGGGAAATAAGGACCTATTCGGACGAGTCCTTAGAGTTAGCTTTAAGGCCGTCTCCGATAGTCTAGCCACAATGGCGGTCGCAGTTATGGGTGAAGGTAATGAATCGATACCTGCAGCTGTTATTCGAGGAATAGAAGTAACTTCTACAGACAGGAAACTCTCATGGCTTGATACGACGGTTTGGGCTGATCAAGATCTCTACCTAAGGGGATTACGAAGTTGACCGACTTTTCTTACATGATCAATTTATATGATCTCGTAGCATTTTAATTGTCTGGGATATTGAACATGTGGGTTTGCTAATTCATGTCTGAATTCCTGACTAGATACCCTAGGCGGATAAGCGTAGTAAAAGGACTGCATGATTTCATACGTCACGAGGAAATTCAGTTCGATCACCTTAGCTTAATGGTAAGGATAAAGAAAGACGAAATAATAAAGACTCTAATTTCTGAGGGTTTCAGGCGCGTTAAACTTGAGAACAAAAAGCCCTCTCAGATTGGCAATGGATTCGCCAAGAAATTAAGCAAACCTTGGGAAATGCATGTTAGGCTTTTGGAAGTACATCAGCATGGATTAATTGCGATTCAGGCTGAGGTAGAAATCTCTAGAAGATATATCCAGCATATCCGTTCAGTCAGGGCGCCGGTTATCTATGAAATCGAGTCTATTCTTCGGAAGCATAGTATAGAATATCGAATCTGGAACGCCAAGGTCAGAGATTACATTGCTAGTATTATCGATAATCATCAGATAAAGCTCTCTGCACCAAAATTGCCCGCTATGCCATGGAAACCCATGCTATGCTTTGCTATAACCATAGCGCTCTTAGACGCATTGAAATTCTCCGGAGTTTTGCGGTAGCATATATTCCGCAAATGTTCGCCTGATTTTAATTCTACGACTTCGAACCAGCAATATCATCGTCCGACGAGAGTAAAGTGTGCAAGATAACTAGCTAAATAGCTGATTCACCACGAGTCTTCGATCCAATATCTACTGCATCGTCTACGTCCGATACGAAGATTTTTCCCTCGCCTGCCAGGCCGGTACTCGTTACCTCAAGAATTTTATTCACAACTCTGTCAACAACAGAGTCTTTTACCACAATGAACATAGTCGAGTTTGCATTAAATTCTGGGGTAAAAGTTGAAGTTCCTCTCGCAGATGCAAGCTGAGGTCTAGGGAGCTGTCCCCTGCCTTTTGATTCGAAGTAAGTTAAACCCCCAATCTCTTCCTTCTCCAGAGCCGCGAACGCTTTGTCAAGTCTCCCAGATGGGAAGACCGCTTCGATCTTCTTCATAATCTAATACCTAAAGTCGAATGAACAACAGTTTTATTAAAATATTG
>DAOM01000149.1:8856-9114 GCA_002501855.1 Candidatus Nitrosopolaris nunavutensis | reverse complement strand
CACACACCTAGCGCTTCTACAAGCGTCAGCGGCAGCAAAGGCAGCTGCTCTACAAGTTCAAGTAGTTCAGGCATGGTACATGCTAGTATAATAGGTTGCGGCGCTCCATCCGCTGCCCCCCCTTGTTCAATAGATTTCCATGCTGGGGCAGGTTTGACTACTTCAAGTAGTTCAGGCGGCTCTCAATCAAGTTGCTCTAGCACCTCAGCAGATCAGCGGTTCTCATCTACGTTTAGTCAATCGCAACCAGGCAGTTGT
>DAOM01000149.1:7769-8560 GCA_002501855.1 Candidatus Nitrosopolaris nunavutensis | reverse complement strand
GTCAATCGCAACCAGGCAGTTGTAGTAGCAATTCACCATAAACCAACCAACTATTTTAAACAACTGTAAAATCAACTCAATCTAAAAACAACCACAAGGAGTGATAAACCAGACTGCTTGTGTAGCTGGATATCAAAAGGCGAATAACTTGTATTGCGGCGTAAAGTTTCCCTGCAACTCATAGATAGGAGTGTGGAATAATGGATAAACTATACGATAAAATGTGCGTTTGTAAACACCTGGAAAATACGAGTCGTCGCTAATTCGCATCTACCGTGTCCTCTGCAAATGACAAATCTTCTTTTTCTTAATGGCATTAGTGCAGTATTTGGTATTTTATTAATAGCACCATTGAACGCATTCGCTTCAACGCTTGTTCACGTTCCTACTGGTAGGATACTTACGGGACTTACTGATCCACAACTTAGACATGCATAGAGGAAGGGCTTATACTAGGAATGGGAAGTGTTGCTTTGGACGGAAATAATAGCGCGGCTGCCATAAACAAGTATGGAAATATTACCGACCATTGCTTAACGACGCCTACTCCTGAATATGGGTTCAAGGTGAAATAAATGACTAAGCTGATTCTTCTAGCTTGCGCTACCTTCGTTGATAGCAGCACCTACGCTATCAAGATATCACCATCGTCTGGTTCTTCAACGAGTCATACTAACAGTCCAACACGGCCAATTCAGCAACACAACCAACAACGTCAACGACACAAACACCATCATCGAATCCTGCAACCTGTAACCCTCCCCTAGTCTTAGATCATACAAACAATAATT
>DAOM01000149.1:6061-7492 GCA_002501855.1 Candidatus Nitrosopolaris nunavutensis | reverse complement strand
CTTAGATCATACAAACAATAATTGAAGCCTATAAGTTAATGTTAGCAGCTCAGGTCGCAATTGATGAAATTGGAAATGACACTTCACATCCAGTAAACTCTACGACAAATGAGACTAAACCTAGCCAATATTGACTCACAGATTCTTAGCTACTTATGCGAAATAGATACGACATATTGTGCGGGTGGAGATAATTATCCTCTGAGGTAGACGAGTGATGGATCAATTTCAAACAATCTAATTTTTAGGATTGGCGTTTGCTTACAATAAATTCCAGATATCATTCGATGTTATATAAGCCATTCACGAAGAAGCTATTCAGTATATGATAAAACAAGAGCAAGAGGATCTAGAAAGGTAGGAGTGTGTAATAAATAGAAATGACAGAAGACAACAATAAAGAACCCTCAGAGATATTCTTGCGTGCGTTGAAGGAGTACAAGGAGATCATGACAGCGGGTGGACTTAAACAGGATGATACGGCCGATAAGGTATTTGAAACACAGAAAGCTATGATTGACATTATCTTCACTGCAGGATACAATGACGGATTAAGCAACGAGTTCATAAAAAAGAAAATAGAAGATGTGGTAGAGGAGGTCAGTGGCAAGAAACTAGAAGACAGGACATTATATGAAATGTTACAGACCATTGTAACGACTGATCCTAGTATGAGAACACTACCACACGATAAGCTTGCTGCACGATCTTTTTTCGATGGAATAATGAACAAGTTTAGAGAATGTACAGGAGAGGAACGACGAACTATCACTAGATCAGACGAAGAGTTTTATGAAATGATAAAACAGCAGGTTGCAACGACTGCAGGATTCACACTGGAAGAGTTTACAGAGGCTATAGCCACAGAAGCGGCGGCCAATTGGAAAAGTGAGCTAGAAACTTTAGAGATTCCCAAGATACCTAGAGGAAATGAATTATTTTGGTTTCCTCCAGGTGATCCTGAACCCGAACCTGACTCTCTTGGCAAGGAGCTTCAACGTTTAGCTGGAATAATCATAAAACAGTTTCAAGAACTATATCCAGATTTGTATTCGAAGCTACGATATGCTGAAGAGCTTAAAACACTGACAATGGTATTGAATGCGTCACATAATGACAAAATTCATACATTGCAGAGTGCTCTAGATGAGGCGCAAACGGAAGATGATTACTACAAGTTTGATGAATTAGCGCTGCCTATGTTGATAAATGGACTTGTTATGAGCTTCTTGGTAAAGAAAGACAACTACGTAAATACACACCATAGAAAGCAGATATACAACAATATTTTGAATGCAGTCAATAAGGAGCTAGAGAAATAGAAAATGAAAATAATCGCGAAACCCTTAAAGCGTTAATCAAAGAAGCTAAAGAAACATTGGAATTAGCACATAAGGAGTTGAAAAATAAATGACAAACAAATCAGCAAAG
>DAOM01000149.1:5423-5762 GCA_002501855.1 Candidatus Nitrosopolaris nunavutensis | reverse complement strand
AGGTAAATCCACGAAATGACTTCAATTATTTTCCCCTTCAAACGTTGTAATTCCGAGTTTATCACATTAGAGTCATTAGAAAAGCACCAGGCCTCGACATGTAAGGAACAGAAGAAATGACAACTTGGTTATCTACAGTGAAGCAGGAAGAGAAACGTCTGAAAAACGTAGTAGCGTATACAATGTGTCCTACGCGCTCTAATCCGAAAGCAGAAGGAGTAAGCGTATCTGGTTATATGTGTAATATCGAATGCCTAAGTTGTGGGTTTACATGGGAAGAAGAGTGGGAATCGTATATGAAAGTGAAGGGGGATAAGAAATGACAAACAAATCAGCAAA
>DAOM01000149.1:0-5077 GCA_002501855.1 Candidatus Nitrosopolaris nunavutensis | reverse complement strand
GCAGGTAAATCCACGAAATGACTCTACCGACAATAGCACAAACAGAGGCCGAATATGAGGGTAAAAATAAGTGCAACGGGTGCTGGCATAAACAGTGTGCTCGCATAAACAGTGTGATCACAGATTCGGAAAGGACTTTTGTTTAAAACATGACTGTGATTGTCTGCAGTTCGCTAAGTCAGGTGGCCTGAAATGACTTATTTATTAAATGTAAGAGCGGAACAGAAACGAAGAAGAATACAAAAAAAACTTAATGTGGCTAGGAACAGATGACTTTACCAACAGCAGCAAATCAAGAGAAATGTGATTATTGTGATAAAGGAGATATGGAACTAACCAAATATGATGTAAGTCCTGACTGTTACAATCCGAGTAATATTAAATGTTACTTTTTATGCGACTCTTGTAAACAACATCTTGGTAGATAGGAAATGACTGAAGTATTATTCACGAAATGTGCCTATTGCATGAAAGATTTGTCAGGTCTAAAATGTATGAAGTGTGATTGTTGTAATACGAAAGTGTGCTATGACTGCTATAATGAAATATAAGAAATGACCATCAAAACAAAACGTGTCTATGATAATTCTGAGGCAAGCGATGGATATCGTGTAGTAGTAATGAGACATCGTCCAAGATTTCTTAAGAAAGGTAGTTACAACCGTTGGATGCAGGAATTATCTCCTAGTGCTCCATTGTTAAAGTCTTATCTAACTAGAATGATTGATTGGGATACATTCACATCTGGTTATCATAAAGAGATGAAGAGTAACCCAGTTAGTCAACAAGCTATACATGAGTTACGTGAGAAAAGTAAAGTTACTGACGTTACACTATTATGTCATGAGAAGGATGGAGAAAATTGTCATAGATACTTACTAAAGAATTTGATTGATCTAGAATGACTATTATTGATAATAAAGGTATCATTAACGTTAAAGCATTTCTAGAAAGTATAGATGACGATGAAAACACAATATTCAAACTTAGCAATAACGGCGACTACGATCATATAACGTATAAACAATTGATGCAAGGTGTTCTTAAATATAGAAAAGAAGTGACGATATCAGAGTTAGTATCATTAACATCGTCAATAAAATCTAGAATAGATAGCCTTCTAGAAGGTTATAAATACTATTCTAAATCTACAAACTAATTATCTAGCAAGTCGGTGATATCCAGAAACTCATCCCATTTTGAATATCCTGCCAATCAGAATATTCATGACAGTATTTTCCATTGAATATCTCACCTACGTTCAGATCAATAAATCTAAAACAAATCTTACACCTTTTAAAAATCATTAGTTTACCCCAACTACATTCTTGTGTTTATCGCACAATTTCACAGAAGTTATCTTGTTTAAAATCTTACCTGATTGAAGATTCTCTACATTAATTATTTTGCAGGAAGCGCATTTGATACTATTCATTGTTATCGTCTCCTAGACTTTATCAAAATGTGATGCTGCGACGATCCAGGGATCTGATTGTATTAACCATCTGTTTTTGTATTTGTGTTAGTTTTTTCTCCCGTCGTCTTATGATTTGTTTATCATACATTTCATTTATACGAATCGTTTCGTAAATCTGAATCTGCATGTTGACAAGAGGGCTTTGAAATTGGGCAACCGCTGGACCAATTTGAGTAAATATTGTCAATAGAGTGCCTACTAGGGCTATAATGTGAGCAATTACTTTGATCGCTCTACTACGGAAGCTCGTTCGAGGCTCTGTTGGAGAATTTGACTCAGACATTGCAACAAGATAACGATGAAAACGAAGCAGATAAACTTTACAATATGACTATTGAGTTGAACGCAACAAATCAGCACCTACACTTAATTAGTCTGTATTTACAAAACATTTTGGCAAACTTACACATAATAGCAGCCGTACAAATAAAGCATTAATTGATTAGACAATCCTTACCTTATCTAACTTCCTTATCTTTGCAAGGATCTCTTTTTGTAATGGACTGGGCTTCCTCTTTGTTGTTGGTTCAGCTTGTTGCTCTGTCATGTCTTCTTCCTAGTCCTAACATAAACTTAATCAGTAAAGCCTATAAAATCATTTAGAGGCTTTCAAAAGTCTTTGCATTTTTGATACTTTTTGCTTTAGCTATGTCAAATTGGAGGAGGAATTTCTCTTTCGTCTATTTTGGAAGTAGGATAAACACCCAAATGCCCTTTGACTTCCTCCAGTATTATTTCTGCTCACAAACCTGCAATGTTGACCTGCCCACGCCTGTGTTTCCATACTTAGATCCTGTACAATAATAATAGTGACCGTGAAAGTATCTCCATCCAGAGTTATGATATTTTTCGTGCTCTGCCTATTTCATACCTAGTCAAGTTGTTGTTGTTGCTCTCCAAGTCGTTTACCTCGCTTAGGTAAGATATCGTTCAAGGTTAACACTTCCTGCTGTTGTTTGGTCTATTCCAATAGATATTTTGTTGTAGTTTATTGCACTCTAACGTAGAACTAATACGAATAAGCATATTCAGTAGCAACTTGTACTTCCTAAAGAAGCTCAGAAATTACTTTCTAGGAGGATTTTAATGTGATTTAATGTAAACGACCATAATAAGAAAAACTAAACTAGACGGATTGAAACGATTTTGGTCTTGCACTCACCCAGCAGCGGTAGACATCATCTTGTGCGAGCCAATAGGCATATGTGTTGGAACGTGTCCTAATATCGACAACACATTCAAAGAAACGAAAAATACGAATACGGACAGAGTGTTGACTATTATCTTTGGCCCAGAGAGTAGGTTTATAGAAGTTCATGGCAACACAGGGATGTGATGATGCTCACAGAGACTTTCAAGGACTGAATGGTCATGGATACTGATGAGAATATCCACAAGGGCGATTTGCAGTACTTTGAAGTGATAAGAGAGGAATAATTTTCTTATTCCGCTTTTTTATTTTTCCTATAAACATAATTAATTAGTCTTCGACAGTCGTTTAACCGTATGAAATTATTTTCGTGGCCGAGAGCAAAGAATAATTCCTCTACAATATGTTGAGTAGGCTAATCTGTGTCACTAACCTACCCGAGTCCCAGGAGATCCATATTACCCTGACTGGTTTTCCACATATTTCTACGTTAAAAGTAGAAATGTCCCAGACTGTGCCAAGATCATCTGTTTTAATTGCGTGAATTTATCGTCCGTATGAACGAGTTTTATTCATTTTGGGACTACCTGATAAAATGTTTAGTAGATAGGTGCCGGAGCGTATGAGCCCTTATTATTGTAGTATTCACTTACTACTCACTACCTACTAATTCCATTTCTTATTCTTAAAAGTAGCTATAATCCTCATCCCATGAAAAATTTACTTTAGTTCAGCTCTTACCGTTTCTACTAAATTATTGGTCCTGTGGAAGACACCATAATACTGAGACCAACTCTGCCATACTCTTTTAATGAAATGATCGGTTGTACCTGCCTTTTTGATAAAACATCATTGGCTTACTGCTGTATATATCTCTCTTAATGCTTCACGATTTATTTCTCCAGAAGACATAAAGCAGATTGTGTATTGATATCGATACTCAATTAATTCAGTTGTGACAGTACTATCTATGATAGAAACAACAAGACTAGAGAATACCACATACAATATTCTGATCGCATTAGGCAA
Source organism: Candidatus Nitrosopolaris nunavutensis (assembly GCA_002501855.1). Lineage (GTDB taxonomy): Archaea > Thermoproteota > Nitrososphaeria > Nitrososphaerales > Nitrososphaeraceae > Nitrosopolaris > Nitrosopolaris nunavutensis. Next base: position 1,421 of record DAOM01000149.1, on the reverse strand, counting down.
GGAGGCAGATTTCTTGTATTCAACTCTTGATACTTACACAGAGAATAGAGAAACAACAAAAGCAAAAATAGAACTAGCCACTGGATTGCTTGTAGCATAGATTCAGTCTCTATAGCTCTAGGTGTCACCAGAATCGAATAACATTTCCTTAATGTCTCGAAATGCAATACTACGAGCCTTTGCCTTCAGTTGTATCAACATGATAATGCGGTGAGGTAATTCAATAGATAAGAGTAAGTACTAGTACCTATATCCTAGTAAAATACACAGATAAGAAAACTGTTAAAAAAAAGAGTTGAAAAGGAAAAGGTTTCTCGTTCTTCTGAAAAGGGTACGTGTGTCTTATCTTGTGACTTCTAGCTTGGTAATCGTATTTGCAGCTAGCTACGGTTATCTAGAATATTATTATATCAATGATCCAGTCCTAGGAAAAACTGCAAACCTAACAGTAAACGGTGGGACTCATCGTGTTGCTACTCCAATAACAGGGGGACTTTATTCTTACCACATATATCCTATGATGGTAATTTTTATTCTCGTAGATTTCGGGCCTTTCTTTGATAGTGTTAGTTTTAATATACTTGGTACACATGAAAGGAGTAAAGCCGCGTCCTTGGGAGTAGCTAACGTTATATCCGCTATGCTAGCTGAGGACTTCACATGGTTCTTTTATATATGGTGGTTGCCGCTGGATACCTTGTTAATGCAAGCTTCAGATTGACAAAGATTGTTGGTTTCTCCCCTGACGAGTGAGCATTTATAAAAATGCTGCCAAATCTAAGAGTCGATTGAGCCGAAATTGAGCTATTGAGAGGATGTGAAGGTTGAATTTAAATTCTCTCTTGGTTTTGATGCTACCGACAATTTCGGATACTTACATTAAATGATGATTTCTGAAAAGAAAAGTTCCAGCGAGCAGGAATCAATTAGATTGAGTCATATATGAAAAAGTTACAAGTTTGGTCACAAGTTCGCTAGAGGGATAATCCAACATTCTCTTCTGTTCTTCTGTCTTGGGATCTACTACGAATGGTTGTACATCCTGTTAACATAGTCCTGAATGATTGCCTTTTCCTTCACTTTGACACGAAATCCTATCGTTATCAGGTCTTCTTGTTTTTCACCTACGACACCATACCCTCTTTGATGGGACTCGTGCCATACCCGTCTGGGTCCCTGCCAAGGTGGCGGCCTTATTTCCGTAAAATCTATGCCAACGTTACTACTCACTAAGGATAGTTCTGATAATTCCAGAATACATATCAGGTTTTAGTGTCGTCTTCTCTTATTCCTACCCATGTCATCCGGGGAGGTCAAACTGCAATTTTTAATACGGTCAGATTAAAACTCAAGAGGCATCATTCGCACGCTCATAGGCTGCATTACTTTTTAAAACTTTTTGTAAAAAAATACAAAAATAA
>DAOM01000375.1:524-3132 GCA_002501855.1 Candidatus Nitrosopolaris nunavutensis | reverse complement strand
ATGCATTCTAGAATGAAAAGACTAAGGACATGGGACTCTAGGATTCGTTTGCATACTAGTGTAGAAAAAAGTCTTAAACAGGCTTTCAATGAACTTGATAGCTTAAAAGATAAGCTTGGATTGTCAGATGTCATAGTCGAGAAAACTGCGTACATCTATAGAAAAGCTGAGGAAAGAGCACTACTGCGTGGAAGAGCAATATCCTCTATACTAGCTGCTGCAGTATATATCGCATGTAGAGAAATCGGAATGCCAAGGACATTAAATGAAATTGCTGCAAGTTCCAATATCAAACTAAGAACCCTTGCAATGGATTATAGGCTACTTGTAAAAAAACTTGACCTTAAAATCCCATTGGTCGATCCTATTATCTGTATTGCTAAAATAGCAAACAAAGCGAATTTGACTGAAAAGACTAAACGCCAAGCAATGGGCATTATGCACGATGTTCTCAAAAGAGAAATATCTGCTGGGAAACGTCCAATGGCACTTGCAGCATCTGTAATTTTTTTATCAGCTATGAATACTGGAGAAAATAAAACTCAGAGAGATATCGCACGAGCAGCAGGAGTATCAGAATTCGCCCTCCGAATTAGAATTCAGGATTTGAAGAATCGTCTTGATTAAATAGCATATGAACATTTTTTGTTATTTCCTATTCGTTTTTCTTTGTCAAGTATATACTCAACCCGTTAACTAACGTACATTAATAGGAGTAGTTGGATTCTAAGACTTCAACTACTATCCTTGAACTATTGAGCATAATAGTGTATCTAGGGCATCCGATAATGTCAACGTATGCAGAAAATTCAAACCAGATGTAACACTAGAATATAATTAACCGTCTTTTATTTTTTTTAAGTCATTCTGTAAGATTTCAATTGTTTTTGGTATCTCTTTTTCGGCACAGGAAAGACAGATCTGCTGTAAAGATAAGGGGTATGTAAAGTACTTTTGATCATCCGCATATGGAAGATAAGATAACAGGGAATGACCGACAGTTTTGGGACGGAGGCTACCTTAGCAATACACCATTAAGAGAACTACTCCAATCTCATAGAGACTTTTGGCTAGACTATTCGGGTGGCCAGGGTAAAGATACAAAGGTACCAGATCTGGAAATCTATGTAGTAGACCTGCATGCTACATTAGAAAAAGCTACTCCAAATGATTTGGATTCAATTGACGATAGAGAACACGACATACTATTTCATAACAGAACACAGTACGATGAAAAGGTAGCAAATCTTGTAACAGGTTACGTCGATTTGACTAGGAAACTGATAGCTCTTGCAAAGAAAAAGGGTAGATCGGATTCTGAAATAAACAATATTCTAGATTCAAACCTAGAAACCAAAAGCAAGAAGCAGTAGCGGCGAAAACAGAAGTTACAGAGACCTAGTAGAGGGACGATTCCGTATAACCAAAATATGGCATATAGAACGGCATGACGAGCCGGATTCTATATACGGCAAATTTACTGATTTTTCAGCTAAATCGATTGAGGAACTGATTCGAGCCGGAGAACATGATGCAAACAGGACATTAAATTTGGGGCCACTCTAACTCTCTAACCATCTTAGCAGTTTGTATAACTGCGCATTCTTTATTTTCAAGGCCTCCGAATGATAGAGCCTTCATAAGTTCAGCGCCCACTTTATGTTATACGTTTGCAAGTCATATTTCAATAATGCGATATCTTCGGTATCCAACTAGATTCAACCCTTTTCCGCTGATTTACCACCAATCTCATATTAAGAATATCTCATATTAAGAATATCTCATATTGCATAGCTCGCGTCTCTCTGTCTCGTTTTCAGATGAGCTATCACAAAATTATTATTATTTGCGACCCTATAACATATTCTGTTTATCCTACAACGCAGTAATCATTTTCTACTGCATTGTATTCTGTATATTAAATTGATCCAGTCACAAACATATTTCTCTTTGACTATAGTATAATGACCTGATCCATGAAATCCGTACTCACCCTTAGACATGCCAAATCTAGCTGGAAACATCCAGAGTTGATTGACCACGATCGACCACTTAACAAACGAGATGCAGCACGCATATAATATGTGTTAATTATTCTATATTCCACACCCATTCTTTAGCTGAAATATCTCTATTACAGATATGTTCTTGTCACTTTCTATTTGGATATCAACTATTCAAGGCCTTCTTTGGCTGTCGAACTTAAAGGAGTGAAGGATTCCCTTCTTGATGCTAGAAATAGAGGAATAAGAACAAGGTTTATTACAGAAATTTCATTTCAGTGCGCTGAAAAGATAGTAGAAAAGGCAAAGTGTGTCGCTATCATTGATTTTTTTAGTTATTCTGTTTAAATATTGGTGTTTGCCATTCTTTGGTACATTGTGAAACAAATAAACTGAACCGCTGTTGGCATCAGTCGTCTGACAGTAGAAGAGAGTCAGTAGAAGACATTATACAACAGTGGTTATCTTTCTCAACTAGGATGACTTTTGAAAAACCTTAACTATTTGCCTGATGATAATAAGAATGATCAATGCCTTCTACCGCAGAAGGACAACTAAATCCTTCTGGTATTGAACAGTCACCAATCAAAAATAAATGGAAATGT
>DAOM01000375.1:0-188 GCA_002501855.1 Candidatus Nitrosopolaris nunavutensis | reverse complement strand
AGTGAATCTAAGAGACCACCAATAGGTGTTGCGTAAGCTTTCAAGACAACTCTAAAGATCAGACTTGTCCTTGGCATAGCTTCCATCTAAGAAATCAGAAAGCGCTCTATCCCTCATTACGACCTTTCGACTTATATACTGAGGAAAGAAATATCATCATAACACATTATCATAGCAATAAAATACAT
>DAOM01000164.1:2426-2591 GCA_002501855.1 Candidatus Nitrosopolaris nunavutensis | reverse complement strand
CTTGATCGTACATGATATTGTAGATTGTAATATATTCGTAAAAGAGGATTATCTTGAAAGTATGGCGCAAACTAGAACCTAAAATTAGAGAGATGCGAGACGGTAATGGGCCATCTGATTACATGAAAAACTTTAAGCAACTGAAAACTAAAGCGGAAGAATATG
>DAOM01000164.1:0-2156 GCA_002501855.1 Candidatus Nitrosopolaris nunavutensis | reverse complement strand
AAGCGGAAGAATATGCAAAGAGACATCATATGGGAGATTTGGAAAAACTCCAGAAACAGAGGCATTAGTGGCTCTATTTCTACCACTAGGTAAGGCGATTAACTCGTTTCTTAGCCTTCCTACCAACAAAGTAAAGTCAAAATAATTTATGCATCATTCCCAGTTTAAAATTGGTAACCGATTTATAGACTGGTAACATACCAAAAGTAAGTGTCTATTTTATTGGTTCAAAAAATAGGATAAAAAGAGTACTAATTTAAGAGTCCCTTCGAGCGCTACTCGTTGATAAAATACTCTTTCACTTGGTGTTAGGGTATGATTATCATTATTATTATTATTATTTTTATTATTGCGCATGATTTAGGCTATCCTTATCCTCATCTATCTTGGTAATCCCAAGACTATTATCATTTTCATTACCGATATCGGAGCCGTCACCAAAGTTTTTACTCATATAATTACGGATTTGTTGATCTTCAGTTAATGCCAGAGGTTTATAATTACCTGTATCAATTCCCAACGAGTTAGCAGAGCTTTATAGTTAATGCTTTATCAATATACTTAATGGCTTCATAATACTTTCCTAAATTGGCAGGGGCTACGCCTATTCCATTTAATGAGTCAACATCATTGGGATCTATGGCTAAAACCTTATCAAAATAGGCAATAGATTCATTATTTCTCCCTAATGACTCTAGGATTATGCCTTTGTTAGCCAGTGCAGTAGTGTAGTTAGGTCTTATAGATAGAGATTTATCAAAATATATTATAGCTTCGAAAATAATATTATTCGTAATAGTGGTCATTATGGTCTTGATCCTCATACAGGGACACATGATTGATAATTAGAAATAATACAGTCTTCGGAAATGGAGGGATAGGATAATCTGTTCACTTGACTGTTACAATATACTAATTGAGAATAACAAAGTTCATGATAATGCGGCTTCAGGAATAATGTTTAGGCGGAATATGACGAACTCTATACCAAGAAACAATATTGTTTATAATGAGGATAATGGTATCTTTGTATCACAGTCGCATAATCAAATATACAAAAACATAGTTTCAGATAGCGCAAATGGTATCAACGTAGGATCTGACTCTTCTGATAACAAGATATATAATAATACGATAATAAAATCTAGTTCACACGGAATAGCAGTCAGCAGTAGAGATGCAGCTGCTAATACCATCTATTCCAATATAATAAAGTAGGATCTGAATAGTTAGCTATCATTAAATCTGGATTGTTCTTGTGGGTTTTCATATGTTCGACTAATTCTCGTCGATCTTTCAAACCCTTAGCGGAAGTACAGACAGGGCAGCCCATTTGATCCATCAAAAATCCCTAAACCTTCAATTTAATGCTTTTCCTATCTCATTTCTGTTTTTTGGCGTTATATTATCTGTCTACCTGATTGCTTATTATTCGTGTACAACGAGTACTGGGTTTTTAACACTATCAATAACCTTTCTGACTGTGCTTCCAAGAATTCTTCTTACCAACGAAGAACTTCTACTGCTTGCCATTACTATTAAATCTACATTCATCTCTTCTGAAACCTTGATTATCTCTTCGACTGGCTTACCGGTTTGTATTTTATAGGATACTTGACTTTTAAGTCCAGCTTGTTTGCATAATCTTATTTTCTCTTCTACCATGTTTTTTACTTGTCCTTCTAATGTAATTTCATAATCACTTGTTGGTTCTTTTTTTGCTTCATTTCCTTCTCTGCTAGTCGCCAACACCGCACTAGAGTCAACACTATCAAGATGTTCGACTACGTTTAAGATAATAATTTCGGCTTCAGATATATTTGATAAGTAAATAGCATGTTTTAAAGCATTATCGGCCATTTCAGACCCATCATGAGGTACTAATATGTTTTTATATCGAATTTGAGCGGATGACGCGATCGATGTATCTACCGTAGACTCTGGTTCTGCATTAGTTATATCCATATTGTATACTTATAGCATAATATGCTATTTATTATCATTTACCCATTCTTATATATTCTGAAGCAAAAAAACAAACTATTCATGGTCTTGAACAAGCGTGAGCAATAATTCAGTGTCAGTAGGTGTTACTACTAAGTGTAGTTACTTTGTTCCCTTTATAATCCTGATTATTCTATCTTGTTCTTCTCTTC
>DAOM01000173.1 GCA_002501855.1 Candidatus Nitrosopolaris nunavutensis | reverse complement strand
GTTATTCATAAGTCGTTTAACAGAGTCTTTGGTTGCATCAAGGTTATGAGATTGCATTATATCCATGGCTAGCAAGGCGTTGTATTGCATTGCATTGCTTTGCATTGCTTTGCATTGCTTTACCCACCCACTTCAAAATCCAATTGACTTTGAGATATGTTAAGATGAGCATGGGTCATAGTATGTGATTTTACACTCTTGACCTTCTAGATAACGTTGAGACCTTTTTATATCAAGAAGCTTACTCCAGGTGTATGAAAGTTGGCATCACCTTACCCAATCTCGGTCCACAAGCAACAAGAGAGAATGTCCACAAGTTGGCCACTCAAGCTGAGAAAGACGGTTTTGACTCGCTGTGGACAATCACAAGAATTCTATGGCCATTAAAACCACAATCAGCATATGCAGCAACTCCTGACGGCAGCCTTCCAGTTGAATATCAAAATGTATTAGATCCGTTGGATGTTTTAGTATACGTAGCTGCTAATACAAATAAAATTGCATTAGGAACGTCTGTAGCAGACCTATTCTTTTATACGCCTATTATGCTTGCAAAAAGATTTGCCACATTGGATGTCTTATCACAAGGAAGGGTAATATCTGGCCTTGGTCTTGGGTGGTCTAAAGATGAGTATCAAGCTTCTAATATTCCATTTATGAATAGAGGAGAAAGAGCGGACGAATTTATTCGAGTAATGAAGAAAATATGGACAGATGATATCGTAGAATTTAAAGGAAAATACTATGATATTCCCAGCTTCAAAAATTGATCCTAAACCTATTCAAAAACCACATATTCCAATTTATCTTGGAGGCTTTACTCCTAATACGTTTTCAAGAATAGTAAAATACGATCTCAACGGCTGGCTGGGAGTAGTCGGAGGTCCTTTGGAATACATTGAAAGTAGTATAAAGGCGATAAAAGAACAAGCAAGTCAAGCAAATAAGAACCCTGACAACTTTCGAATCATAATGATGATATATCCCAATGTCAAAGAGGGTATATCATCCAAGAATGATAAAAACAGATTTCCGTTATCCGGAACTATTGACGAAATAGGTAACGATATACAAAGAGTAAAAGGTATGGGAGTAGATCATATAATATTTGGTTACAACTTTCTCCCAATAGGAAGAGATATAGCTAAGATCCTTGATATCTCCAAACAGCTTTCTAAATTTGCTAGGTAAGTCACTCTCTATTTTATATTTGCACCCTCTATTTTTGTGGATTTCTCATTGTTCAACTTATTATCGTTATTGACATACCTATTATCGTTAGAATGAATACTCCTAATTACGAACTCATGCATGTCCTTGGGATCTTGGATGTTCTGACATTGCTGTCGGTCCTATCAGTATACATTATATCCCTGGCCCTGTACCACGCTCCCAGCATATCATTTGGGATTTCCTCCTGGTAACGAGGAAATAAATTAACTATGTACACTTTCTTATCTAATACCGGAGATGAATTTATCACCTCAACCAAGGGGTATTGCTAAGAAGGCTTCCATCCCATAAGTACCTGCCATCATATGGCTATTCCATAAAATGGAAAACCTATGCACCCAATAATATGATCCACGTCTATGTCGATAAGGTTGCTGTCGAAGACTACGGCTTCACTTGAATCAGTAGATGTTACAATAAGCCTAGCAGTGCTAGGATTAGAACCTTCTCTCTTCCTAAGTTGTTCAAAATCAACATATTTGGAAAGTGTTTCTTTATGCGGCGAAATATCAAATAGCGGGTAAGGTAAGCCGAATGCTGGATAAGTAAAATTCTCTGGCTTCAGCCATTTAGGAATAAAGGCTTTCGGGTTACCTCATGTAGCAGCAAAAATTGGAGACATGATGCGTCTAGTCTCCAATAGTAATGGTATGGGAGAACCCATGCACTCTTGTGCAAGTTCTAGCCAAAAATCCTCAAGCTTGCGTGAGGGATTTTCGTCTTGGATTTGATTTGCAAAATTAAAATAATCTAGAAGAGTGTTGTTGTGCCTCCGCGGATAATGCGAGGAGGCACTAAATGGACAATAACCCACCTGATAAGATTCTTACAATTTAAGAAGATAAATGCAGTGACGAAAGATAACCGCTGGAACGAAAGCTTGCCAATCTGCTATTACATATGATTCTGGTTGTCTTCGAGTAGGCTGTGAAGAAGAAAGCAAGATGGTCGATGAATAGTCGTCACGGATTTTTCATAGAAATCTGCTGTGGTAGTAAAGAACAAAACTCATGATAAACTGATAAATCAATTCCTCAACACAAAAAAAGGTCTTGGATTTATCTAGACCAAATTTAGATATACTAGAGGTATTGCTTATAACAACCGTAAACAATATGGCTGAAAAAGTTAGTAACGAACAAGGTCCGGCAGCGATAAAAACAATACTTGTAGCTATTGATAAATCAGGCTACAAAGAAAAGATTATCAGCTACGCCGTAACTTTAGCCAAAGCTCTTGGCGCGGAAATAATTGTAATACATGTGATTGATAAATCCTCATTAGGTGCAGCTGGGGATTTACTAGGGTATTACAGAGGAGGAAATATAGAAGAATACGAGAAGGAGATGAAAAAGAAGGGCGAAATACTCTTAGCCGAAGTAGAGGCAACCGTTAGGAAGAATGGAAATATCAATGTAACCGGGGCTGTTCTCGTAGATTCATCTGTGGCTAACGCAATTATTAATTACGCTGAGAATAAAAGAGTAGATCTTATTCTTGTTGGTGCTAGAGGGATGGCTGGAATCGAAAAATTCATTTTGGGTGGTGTTGCTACTAAGGTCATCAATCATGCACATTGTCCTGTTCTTGCTATTCGATGACAGGCAATGTACTCTTCTTGCTATCCGTAGACTATGAAAAGGTATGAGGTATAAAGCAAAGCACAGGATATTTTACAAAGATGGGATTTAGGTTATGGCAGCCGTATCACTCGTATCCTTTTCACTTCGCCATCTGGCTGTGAGATCAGGTCTTCCAAATTGTTCTGATATTCTCTTGTACATGTTTAGCTCTTGAGTCGATAACGGTCTAATCTTTTTCATTGCCTCTTCAAAGTGGCGCAAATGGATTCTTAGTTCTTGTACATGTTTATGTGCTTCCTTTGGATCTTGATACTTTGAGATATGTTCTCGCAATGCAATCATAACTGCAGCAGATGAGAGTGATGCAATATCAGCACCTGTGTAACCATCTGTATGGCCTGCTAATTCTTCAATCTTAACATCCTCATCTAATGGTTTTTTCTTTGTATGGATTTTTATTATCTGAATCCTGGAGTCACGATCTGGAGGAGCTACATATAGCAATCTGTCAAATCTACCAGGCCTTAGCAATGCGGGATCTATAATATCAGGCCTATTAGTAGCGGCTATCACTATCACGTTGGTTAATATTTCAAGCCCATCTAACTCAGTTAATAGTTGGCTTATTACCCTTTCTGTAACATGTGAATCACCAAAATCTCCCCCTCTTACAGGAGCTATGGAATCTATTTCGTCAAAGAATATCATACAAGGAGCTGCCTGTCTTGCTTTTCTAAATATTTCTCTTACTCCTTTTTCTGATTCCCCGACCCACTTTGAAAGAAGCTCTGGACCCTTTATACTTATGAAGTTCGCTTCACTTTCATTTGCAGCTGCTTTGGCGATCAGTGTCTTTCCTGTTCCTGGTGGACCGTAAAGCAATAAGCCTTTAGGGGGTGTAGCATCAGCATGAGTAAATATTCCTTGGTATTTGAGAGGCCATTCTACTGCCTCTTGTAACTCTTGCTTTATAGATGATAATCCACCAATATCTTCCCATTTCACATCAGGAACTTCAACGAATACTTCTCGCATAGCAGACGGCTCCATTTCTTTAATCACATCGGTAAAATCTTGCATTGTAACTATGATCTTCTTTAATATATCTCCAGGAATACTTTCAGATGATAAATCAATTTCAGGTAGTACTTTTCTTAATGCTCGCATTGCAGCTTCTTTCGATAAAGCTTGTAAATCAGCACCGACAAAGCCATGAGAGATATCTGCTAGTTTTTCCAAATTAACATCTTTGGCAACAGGCATTCCTCTAGTATGTATCTGTAAAATCTCTAGTCGCCCATTCCTATCCGGTACACCTATCTCGATTTCTCTATCAAATCTACCAGGACGCCTTAATGCAGGATCAATAGCATTAATCCTGTTTGTGGCTCCTATCACTACTACTTTTCCTCTTGAAGACATGCCGTCCATCGCTGACAATAGCTGGGATACTATTCTCCTCTCAAGTTCTCCACTTTCTTCTCTTTTTGGTGCAATAGAATCGATTTCGTCAATAAAAATAATTGAAGGTGCATTCTTTTCTGCCTGTTCAAACATATTACGTAGCTTTTCTTCAGATTCTCCATAATATTTGCTCATTATTTCAGGGCCGCCTATAGTATAGAAGCTGTCTCTTATA
>DAOM01000286.1 GCA_002501855.1 Candidatus Nitrosopolaris nunavutensis | reverse complement strand
GTAGTAGAGTAATTACATTAAGTCCGTTGTCGGAGAACAAAACAAAGATTGATGTATTATGGAGTGTCCATATGTCCGGTATTCCTTTTTTTGCAAGAGGTTTTGCGAAAGATAACGTCATGAAACAACAGAGGAGGCACTAACTACAATCGCACAAGATGCTGGGTAATAATTGCTCGCATCAACGGTAATACATCAAGTGTTTTCTGTTTTCAGCAAAATTACGATAGCCAGGTAGTTAGTTGGTTAGTTAGAACGCAACTAATCTACATCGAAAGTGCAATTACTACACCCTCAATCACATGCCTGTGGACAGGTATAGTGAAGAGGTGAGTGAGATAAATATGAAAAAGATTTAAGAAGAAAAGATAAATGGCGCAAAGTCAAATTCGTTAACAATTATAGAGCCGTATTCTCAGCTTTTGTTATGCCGCCGTATTTATCTGCAATCTTCGCTGCCTGTTTCAATGCTCTACCTCTAAAATATGTTGTTAGGAAGACATGATTTATGTATGGTTTTAGACATCGACTTATGGGGTCTATTTTTTCCTGCAGGCTAGGACCGATTGTCGAAGCTGTTAAGGTAGATGTTGATGTGGGAATAGAAGACAGTCGCAATCTTTGTTAGTCTGCTGCTGCGTTTTGCCGACGACCATCGTTAGGAAACATTCGGTATAACCAATACACGATTGAAGCGCGGGGAGTGGGATTCGAACCCACGAGTCCTTTCGGACATGGGATTAGCAATCCCACGCCCTACCAGGCTAGGCGACCCCCGCCCCTACGTATGCGTTACCCACGCATCAAAATCCTGCGGCATTATATTAATTATAGGCGAGCCTGCCAAGGGAGAAAGGGTAGACTACCCCCGATATTTAAAAAGGTTATAAAAAGGACATATCTGCTTATATTATCTTTGAACCTTAAAGAGTCGAATGAGATCTTCCGGAGGGCCATAATTAAGGCTTACTTCGAGCCTGAATTACAAAAAATGGATTATCGTAAATCTTCTGCTAAACATCCATTCATTACAGAGGATGGCCTTACAGCAGGTCAAGACGTTTTACACTTATTCTTTGATCTCATCACTGGGAATGATTATCCAGATGGTGATGAATGGTTTACGATTGAGTATCTACTCCCCTATAGCATAAAATTACCTGACAAGCTAAAGGGACCTGATTATTTTACCACCATTATGGCTTCTGAAGAAAAACATTTCTGGCGTCACAGGGAATTGATCCGTTTCAAATACGGCAAATCTAAAAAACTATCAGAGTCATTGGAATTTATGAACAAGAAATATCGTGAACTGGCTAAGGCTTTACATGATTCATCGGCGATTGACCTCTTGAAATGAATCGTAGTGAAATGAATGACGGCCACACGCATATCTCCAACCAAGGTCGAGAATCAACAAACTACTCCCAACTACTAGGTAGTGCCAACTATCACCACCACCCCCCACCATCATCATTTTCGCTTCAATTCCTTCGTCTTTGGAAGATAATAGTATTCTGAACCATCAGAGTACTTTGCGCCGTACGGATTCCATTTGAAATTTATTTCATCGTAATGATATACAATCTCCTCCATATTATTAGTAGCAGGAAAAATCTGCATTTGTATAGGGATGATGTCGACTAAATATTCAATTTTTTCAATTGCCATTTCAAAGTGCCTATTATTTTTATTCATGAGCGAAAAAATTAGGCGGGGCTTTATTTCATCTTGTGCTATTCCACAGAAGGATATGAATGCCTTGACGCCTCTTCTACCTCCTCTTCTTCGCTTCATTTCTTTGATCAATCCCTTAATTTTGTACCACCTTTCCATAGTGAATATTTGAAAAAAAGATTCTCCAAATGGAATCGGAAATTCGATTTCAACCATGCTAACATATTGAGTATCTTCTATTGGAAGCTGCAGCTCGTCCACAAGGCCAAAGACGCCCCTGAGTGCACTATATATTACTTCGATCTCAAACTGTGCTATACCATAATAGTGAAATTTGGCTGATCCCTCTGCACTCAAGATGTCAAGTTATTATAGAAAAGTGAAAATTATAGGCTTTGCTGCGTGGCGGCTTACCTATTGACTGATTAGAAGACCTGATCTACTCAACTCGCTCTACTATTTTGCTCAATTCAAAGTTCGGTAGTGCTAAGAATCGCTTTCTTTCCTTTTCCTCTCCACGCTCTGCAAGTTGCGTCTTTGAATAATAATAATAACGCTTGACTGGATACAGATTCCTAGTTTTGCTGCTTTGTCTTAATTTCTGGCAATTTGCTTTCGAGATCAGTTTCTGACATAGAGGACAATACAACAGTCTATGAATTTTATTTTTTGATTCTAATATGTGTCCGTTACTATCTTTGAACCAAGTCATAATCTCACTACTACTATTACTATATACATTGTCAGTCCTTATTTAAGAATTTAAGCTTGCCTCGCTGCTCAGCAAACAAATATGAATAAGCTTTATCGAAAATTATACATCATCTCTTATTCATTATTTAAGATATATAATAAATCCTAGTTTGTAGCTCAACTC
>DAOM01000278.1:3495-16849 GCA_002501855.1 Candidatus Nitrosopolaris nunavutensis | reverse complement strand
TCACCATCCTATCCATCATATTCGGTTTCACCTGCGATTTCGTCGGGAAATGAAATGTTAACAAGAGTTGCTTCCTTCGTTCATTCCCCTTCTAATGCTAATAACGGTAATACTAATAACAATACGAATACTAATGTCGACCCACCTTTTCCAGCATCCACAAACCCTTCTTCCCAATCCCCATCTTCGTCTTCTCATAATTCGACTCCTTCACCTATCCAAATAGCAGCTGGTAAGTTACAAAATGTAACCTTTGCCATCCATAACGATAATGCCGTTGTTTCCCCTATTGCGAGCCCTCTTCAAAACTCAATGACAGACTTGGCGGTTTCCCTCGTCTCCCAATCTAGTTCGGTCAGGATTTTGGGTCCTTCAAACTGGGACATACCTACTATATCTTCTGGATCAGGACAACAATTAACTACTCAGGTATTTGCGTCCACATCTTTGATGGGCAATCCTGTCGTTTTCACTGTAACCATACAATATATTCAAAATGGTCACCAAGTAAAGACTGCCTCTTTTAATTTGGGTGCCATAGTAACTGGAGACATTCAGCTAAGGGTAAATAACTTGGGTATTAGATATATTGGCAATACTCCTACTCTTGTTGGAAGTATTTTAAATGAAGGAAATACGCCTGCATTATTTGCTAGTGTGGAAATGTTGCAGCAAGGGCAAGGACGAGTACAAACGCAGCAATCTCCAACATCAAACAAGAATCTCGGAACAATTCTAATGCCGAATTCATCTCAATACCTTGGTAATATAGGAACAAATTCTCCTCTGTCATTCAACGTTCCGCTGCAGGCAGTACATGTGACAATATCGAAAGGTCAGCAACAGAACAATATTAATACTAACAAAAATATCAAAGAAAAGATACCATCGCTAACTAGAATTGCATTGAATTCATCTGCTATGCAATCCAATGGTGTGGGAACAGACAACAATATAACTCCTCGGATTTATCCTGTTTCATTCAAGATTACATATAGCGATAATTTGAAGAATATTCATGAAATAGTTGTAAATAGTCCTCTTCAGATTAAACCACAACAATCTAAAGTATCTCCTAGTCAAGGTGACGGCTTATTGGGATTTCTAATCGGTGCTGTTGCTATTGCTATTGGCATCGCCGTGGTATTTATCAGAAAATGGCTAAAGTCTGGCAGAAATGAGAATCTTGTTTCGAAAAAATACAAGAAGATAGCGAGCAGAATGACGAAAACGAGTGCAGGAGATAGCGAAGGCGTGATACATAACGCTCATCCTCCAGAAGAAAAGAAAGCAGGAGCCCCCATTTCACTGATGTAGTATTCGTAAAAGTAAAGTAAATTATCGCCTTAGAAAAGTTGAACCCCGAATCCGGAATGGATCAGCATTATTAAAGGATAGGAAACCGGAATAAGAAGAAAATTACTTCTTGTACTTGATATATCATGAAAAGAATAGAAGCAAACAGAATAACGGATTATCATAGGATGCTCTGAAAAAGAGATTACCAACACTTGCAATCTGTCACAAAGCCGAGCAGCACATGTTTCAGGATATGAGTTCTCTTCATATGTCCTGGTACATCATGTGCTCAAGATGGCTGCGAACGTGTGAAAATTCCGGAATCAAATTATGCTCAAGCTCGTATATGTTTGATAAATAACCCCACAGATAACCCTAGCAATTATTCATCAAAAACCAAATATAGAATAGCTACAAAACTCAGTTATGATGAAGACAAACTAATTTCCTATAAAGGATAGCCTCTACTAGTCCGAGTACATGTACGTAACAACAACACCCACTATATTTGTCATCGCGGTAGTAATGGCAACAGCACTAACGCTACTGACATTGACTACTTTCACATCGTCTGTATACGCCACTAGCGGCCACACGCATCATCATCACCACAGCTCGAACTTAAAGTGCACACCGACCCTGATTCACTTGACTGATCAGTCTGTAACAAGTATTCAATATTCATGCAATGTACCAAAAAGCCATACTACTACCGTCCATTTACCGAACTCGTTAGCCATTGGATAATCAGCATATTTACAAACAAAATAGCGCAGACAGTTTGTAGGTAAATGTAAATGTATATGAACACGCTAGAACAGATGGAACCAACAAGGGTTGCAAATTCATCTGTACTCATTAAGCTGATATCTCTAAGGAATAAGACTTTGTCCATTGAATTAGCGTATACCCTAGAGGGATTCTCGACTCTAAGCGTCACGGAAAATCATTTATGTGTTTATGATTTTTCATATTTTCCTTACAAGTCACCAACTTGGAGATATCTCTAGCGTTTTCGTTCAGCATGAATTCCTATTATTATAAAAACAAGACCTTCTTAGAAGTACTGTAGACAAGAATACCATGCATAGACGTATAGTTGCTTTCAGTACAGCTAGAATTAAAATAATTTATAAATATTGATTTTTTCTAATTCCACTACGGCTAGATCCACTTTACTATTTTGTCTTGTTTTATTAAAGCTCATCAAATAGCTCAGAATATCCATCGGTAACCTTGTCTGTAAAGCTTTCCCTGTATTTGTACACTACATCTGACAAAATCTTGCCGTTCACAACTTTATACAACTGGAACTCCTGTCCATGATTAACTGACACTATTCCAGATTCACAAAGTTCTCTTGAGATGCCAAGATAAGGTAGATGGGGCTTTATCGATATTTTTTAAGATTTCGCTGAAGGTACAGAGATCATTCTCAAGTATAAAAAGCACTATTTGTCTTGCAACTTTATTTCTGATGTATTCTAGTATATGAGATTCATCTGCTGGGATGTCGATAGGATAATATCTGGCTCTTCTCCCGTCTCTTCTGTGGACTGTTATTTTATGTGTCTTCTCTAATATTTTTAGATGATATTCAATTAATCTGAGGAGCTCTCTGTATCTTATGCCTGGAGTTTTACCTACGTGCACTAGAATTAGGGCCTTTGTATCATCTGTTCCCGCAACACTAAAAATATGTCTAAAAGTCTACATGCTTTGCATTAAAAAATCATGGTAGCTATTTTGCTTTTTGTGGTACATTCGTCGAATGTATCGGATTATTTTTATAAAATATCTGTATAACAATAATGTAACTGGGAACTACTTCATTCTCAGAACTCGCCGCCACAGAAAATATCAGAAACCCCGTTTGCACCATCCGGCTTATGACGAGGAACTGACGCTGCTTATCTATAGTAGGTGTCACTTGTTGCTCATATCCAATTACAAGTTCTCTATGACTCCTGCAGAATGTGTGTGCACTAGGCGAATTGTGAATCGATGAATAACCCTTATAAGACCATATACATAGGTGATTGCAATGAGAAAACCAGTTGTACCTACAATAGCTATTATAGTCACTGTATTTGCAATAACAGTAATAATAATTTCAGTCAGTACGTTTACGATTCCACTTACCGTTATGGCGGCACAACAACGACCACAACAAGATCCAATAAATTCTTCAGCCTCAACCCAACAAAATACTAACTCCTCCTCTTCCGCTACCTCCTTACCTCTCAAGACCATTTTCAAGCAAGCAGAGGCATCTGTAGTGCAAATAACTAGCAAGATACCAGCAGCAACAGCTGACCCTCTAAATCCTCAATCAAATGCTACTACATTAGGTTCTGGCTTTGTATACGATAACCAGGGGCATATAATCACTAACGGTCATGTAGTAGGTGATGCAAAGATAGTAGATGTAACATTTGTAAATGGAAATAGATATACGGCGAAGGTAATAGGAACCGATATCTATAGTGATATAGCAGTTCTACAAATTTCGCAGAATAATACTCAAGCACAACAGCTATTATCTTCTGTTAAACCACTTGCTCTTAGCAATTCTTCTAAACTCGAAGTTGGAGATCAGGTAATTGCTATTGGTAATCCATTTGGGCTTAGTGATACTATGACAACAGGGATTGTAAGTGGGGTAGGCCGATTACTTCCAGCTGCTTCAGGAATTGGGTTTTCCATACCAAATACAATCCAGACTGACGCACCAATAAATCCTGGCAACTCTGGTGGACCTCTACTTAATACACAAGGACAAGTTATTGGAATGAATACTGCCATATTTTCTGCAACTGGAACGTTCTCTGGGATTGGATTTGCAATTCCATCTAACACAATAATCAGAATAGCCCCAGCATTAATTGAAAAAGGGTATTATTTACATCCTTATCTAGGGCTTAATGGTGCTACCTTGACATCAGATTTATCACAAAATCTTACAGGCGGAGCGGCAGCAACGAATCTTAAGGGCATATATATAGATACAATAACGAAGAATGGACCTGCCGATAAGGCAGGTGTACAGGGAAGTACTATAGACCAATACTCAAAGAAACACGCAGGTGATGTGATTATAGGTGTTGATGGACATAATATTGTAAGAATTGACGATTTGATCTCTTACATCGACCAACATAAGTCTGTTGGTGACAATATTACTTTAACTGTATATAGAAATGGACACGCGATAGACCTGAAAGCAACACTGACATCTAGACCATCACTCATTCCGTTTCTCACTGCACCATCAATTCCTCCTTCGCCAATTCCTCATCCTCCTGCACGACCCGCCCCCCTGCCACATCCATAATTTTTTTGTACAAAACCGTATTTACCACAATTAGGACTTGCCTATCACTGTTCCAATGTGACTATAATAACCATCCAGACCTTTGTGAATATTTGCAGATACGAATCCTTCCGTTTACGCAAGGACTTTTTGTTAGCTTCTATTAATAGATCAAATAAATGTCGTAGATTTTCTATTTTCACATCCAATACATTGATTGAAACAATTACCGTATACACTTGAAATAATACTAATGACAGTCAATTCGCTTCCTCTTCTCTTTCTTGCATCTCCACTGCGTTAGGTGTGCGTACCTATTCTTGCATTTCAGAATTCTATCTTTGTGTATACTATCAAAGATTTATCGTATACATCTATCATAGAAAAGTCAGTTACTATTAGAGGCGTCCGTATGTTTAGACTGCTGACCGTCCATACAAATGTTATTGTCAGTAAAAGTTGTGAGATAGGCCTTGAAACCAAGAGTTATGCAATGTTCCAATTGTTTCAAGCGCGTAATAAAATCGAACGATGACAGGTCGTACCTTACGATGACTTTTCCTCTAACGGTGGCATAACGTAGCTGCGAATATAAAAGGAAAAAACACTTATAGTTGTTATGCTAATCGTAAAATTTCACGGTAAATGCATTCTAAACTAAATTTAACTAAATTGAATTGTACCGTTTAATCGTATAATACGATCGTAAGAGATCAGAAGGAGAATTAAATGAATTTTTCTTATTAGAACCTTAGACGAAGTTCATATAATATGTAAAGGTGGTGGTTAGATTGTAATGGTTTATCCGACAATTAGTACTTCGCTGCTGGCTATCTTCAATGTCAGATGCCAAATGGATCCTTCTAAAGTAAAATCTATCAATACTGCACTTTCAAACTCTAATCCCATCGAAATGAGCTGTGATTATGATCAATACATTGTTGTGTTCGGAGGTGGCAATTGTTGCTAATCAATAAATCCATACCATTGCTTGGATTTACTACGCTCCTCATTCTTTCAACGGTCATCGTGAATTCTGCTGCGGCGCAGCAACCGACAAAAACTGTCGGGATTAAAATTACATCTCCTGCAAAGGGCCAACCAGTCTCACTCACTGGCAATAATCTGAAGATTAGCGGGATTGCATCTCACAATGGCACGCTGGCTTGTAAAGTATATGTCATTGTGAATGACATGAAACCATACCAGAGAGCACTTCCTACCGGCGGCCATAATAACACAAATGACTATTCAACATGGGTCTTTAATCTTGTTCCAACCTACACTACAATCAAAACAGGAACGAATAAGATAACATCAAAACTAGCCTGCCAAGAAAATAATGCCAATACTAGTAACAGTTCAACCCTTTTAACAAAATTCTATAGCATAAATGTTACAGGAGCGCCGACATCTACGACGAAACAGCAAGGACAATCCCTTAAAAATTCAAGTAATACCAAGGTAGGCAATAATAGTCTCAACGCCACTAAAACTCAAAGTAGTATCGAGAAGAAGCATTCACCAATCTCTAATAATACTACAAAGACATCAGGTTCTATCCCTACGAATTCTCAACAACTCAATAGCAAAATGACAAAAACAAACGCAACAAAAACAAACGCGATACCGATAAACGGAGCAAATAATAATAATAATAATAACGCAAACGTCACCGGACAAATAGGAAAGGGACCGCAACAGGTTAACCAGCCATCACAAATGACAAGTGTCAGTGCTGCCGCACTGCTTTCTACCGCAGGCATCTTATCCACACATCAAGGTGACGCACAAACTAGCGGGACCACAAATCCAAATATTGATCACGGTCATCAGAAAGGTACAACTTCGAAATCTTCATCAGGACCGACATCAACTACAACAACCAAAACTAATGATAATAGCCTGAATAACAAAGGTTCAGCTGAATCTGGGAAGCAACAAAACAACACATCAACTAACACCAAAGCCGACAATAATAACGCCAGGTCATTATCGGTTTCGATACATATAGCGAAGCGCCCCGTTCATGTTGGAGATAAAGAAAATCTAACACTTGGGGTTACTGATAGTAACCGTACTCATGTCGTTGCTGGAGCATCAGTATTTGGAAGCATCACAGTTCCGTCTGGGATATCTAAAAAGTTAGCGGGTATTACAAATGAGAAGGGAAAAGTCTCATATTCATGGCAAGTTAGTGGAGATAACACAAGTGGCAAGTATAAGGTGGTAATGGAGACATCTGCGCCTGGTTATCAAAATAATTCAGTTTCAAAAACATTCACAGTAGTCCCTGTTCCAATCGCCAGCCTCAATAATAGCTCTAGTGCTTCATCAAACCTACGTAATATCAATAATAATAATAATGTCACCACCTCGAAACAAATAGCTTCACCACCACCAACAGTAACACCATCGGTAATAGTGGCAACATCATCAACAACAAAAAGCAATAATAATCACAACTCTCCACTTATCTCTTCAAAACAAAACTCAACTCATCTTGCTTTGCAGAGTAGTGTAAGTAATCAAAGCGGCAGAGTTTACCTACCTAGTACTACTAGCACAACTCTTAGCAATCCCACTGTTCCGCCAATTGCTAATAGTTTCAGAAGTTTTGAGAGCGGCAGAGTTTCAATACCGAACCCTGGCCACAATATCAATATCCCGGCCATTTCCAACAAGGTTAACGTCCCAAATCCTCAGACAAATAGTACCAAGAGTCCTGTCAATCAAGGTATTAGCCCTATTCAAAAACCCCTGCTACCAAATAATAATGATAAAATACCCTTTGTAATAGCTACACCTTTGCTCCATATCACCAACGGCACGTCCATGCCTGCTTCAAATCAACTATCTAGTACTATGGCTTTGGACCTTGTGGATAGAATGCGTGTTATCGGGTTTGACTCGGGTATGTCTGGTCCAGCTTCAGGGGTTTCAGTGTCGTCTACCGCCACTTCTATTCCACAGAAAAGCACCGTGTTCATTCCTGCAGCAAAATAAGTCACAAGTATTTCATGCTTATTGTGGTGGTCCAAAAATCAGCTTGATTTTGACAACCAAAATGATCAGAATTAATAATTAGAAAGCTGCTGCGCCTGGTATGATGATACTAGGCTCTGTATCAAATGACTGAAAACTACAATTTTATCACCCCGGAATGTCGACAAAAATCATCTGAGATAAATGGTTTAACATACTTTGACGAACCCATGGCCAGTCCAAACACGATTCAGTGCTAAGCGCCATGAATGATAGCTTCCTGCCCTGTTCATGACGTACGTAAATTACCTGCAAAACCAGCAGAACAACAAAATGAAATATCAAAAAATATCGCACATGAGGGTGAATTTATATGTGACAATCCTTTTTTTAATATTCCAATGGAAAGAGTTGTCCTTGATAAAGACATCAGATATTTTGATAATAATGGGAACCTATTACGAAGCAGGGCGGAGTTCTCCATTTCAAAGCTGTTGTCGTATCTAGGAATAATTTATGAGTATGATGCTAATTTAAGCTTTGAGGATGGTACGAGCGCGAAGATCGATTTCAAAACAGGTAATAGGTACATCGAAATAGTTGATTCAAAAGCAGACATGGATAAATTCAAGCTGATAAAAAAGGAACTCCCTGATGTCGATGTCATTGCCCTTGGTCATTCAAAGTATGCAGCGAAGGTGAATGAATTAGACTCATTATTTTTCTATAATTCTAACCACAGCAAGCACATCGGATCTATATTTATAGAGGATCCTTCACTTGCATTCGACTACGCGCATATTCTCCCACTGGTTGAGAAATGTTCTATCTTGCATGGGCATACTTCCACTGTGATGGTAGAGATTATTGGCCAAATGACAAATAACCTTGTGATCGACTTTAGTGAAGCCAAGAAGATAATTAAAGATACCTTAAATGTTATTGACCATAAATTCTTCATTAATAAAAAATACCTGCAAAAAGAAGACGATCTTTATTATTTTATTTCTTTTGATGGACCTCGTGGATACTTCAATCTACAATTGCCAAAACTAACAACATTTCTATTACCAGCTGAAGCAACGGTAGAAACTCTTTCAACGGAAATAATAAAGTTGCTAGCCCCAAAAATGCCCCCCAACGTGGAAGCATTGGGCGTCTATATTTACGAGGGAGTCAATAAGGGCGCCCATATAATTGCTGAAGTAAAAAACGATTAGGTAATGAGAGGATCAAAGGCACTGGTGATGCTCTCAGGTGGGCTAGACTCTGCTACCTGTCTTTATTGGGCAAAAGAAAAATTTTCAGATGTCTCAGCCATTACTTTTAATTGTTACGACAGAATTCAAAAAGAAAAAGAATCCGCAGCCCAATTAGCGAAAAGAGCAAGCATTTCTAATTTCTTGGAGATTGATATTCCATTTATTAAAGAATATTCAGATTTACAGATTGGCAACCGTCAGAAATCGGATAGCAGATGGCCATCATATGTCCCCGCTAGAAATCTGATCTTTTATTCCATTGCTGCACACTATGCAGAATTTCTTAATATTAAATGGATTGTCGGAGGCCACAACAGCGATGATGGATCCTTTTTTAAGGACGCCACGAAGAACTACATAGAAAAAATAAATTCACTGTTCAAGCACGGCTGTTTGCTTTCCAATCATGATCCGTGTGTGATAGTGACCCCATTAAGCAAGATGGATAGAAAGCATATAATCAACTTAGCAATAGATCTGAAAGTACCACTTGAAGTAACTTGGAGTTGTCATACAAAAGCCAGAAGGCATTGCGGAGAATGTTACGCATGCAAACAACGACTCGATGCTTTCAGGTCATTGGGAATGAAAGACCCCGTCTTTTTTAGGAATTCAAAAAAATATCACCATAGGCTACACGCAACGCATAGTACCTCTAGATGATCGATTTCTCCGAGTAGAATCTGTTTACGAAGTTATTTCTTTAATGAAGATTTGATTATTACAACGTGTAATCGGTCATATAACTTGCCAGCAACTTTATGCAGAAATAGTACTGTTAGAATTGAAGGCGGTACCAGTGCAAGCACCATTAAATTTCCTGCTAGTTCTCCGGATACTCTTGAAGAAAAAATTGTCATTGTAAAAAAAATAGAACTACCAAGTGTGACTAGGAAAAACATTATTACTATCATGATTAGCAATATATGCAACACCAATAATCTATCGGCCATTGTTATTAAATTCCAAAACTATACTAACATTAATAACCGTATGGATACGCCACTGGATAAACTATTAGATGAAAGTGTGAAATGGTGCCCAGAATTGAAGCCAAGTTATGGAATCCTGCCTTGGAGAACATTATTCTGCACAAATGGGCTAATAATGCGATCTACAAGTTTTCTATAGACGAATCGAGAAAAGCTTTTGTGATTGATACTCCCCCGCCCTACCCATCTGGAAGACCTTGGCATATCGGAGCCGCAGCTCACTATTCACAAATTGATATGATCGCAAGAACATCCAGAATGATGGGGTACAATGTGTTATTCCCGATAGGCATTGATAGAAACGGTCTACCGGTTGAGATTTACACAGAAAAAAAATATAAAATCGTGATGCGGAAGACCGATCGAGAAACATTTCTTGAACTCTGTGCTCATGCTCTTGACGATCTAGAGGATGAGATGATTCAGATAATGAAAACTCTGGGCATTAGCGGCAACTTTGAAGAATATTATCGTACCGATTCAAAGGAATTTCGGGCTTTAACACAGAGTACTTTCATTTATTTATGGAAACAGAATCTAATATATCGTGCAAATAGGCCAAATAATTATTGCCCTCAGTGTGCAACAACTATTGCAGATGCAGAAATTATCTACGAGACTATTCCGACAAAGCTAATTTACATAAGATTCAGGATAATCGAAACCGGGAATAGTATTGTGGTTGCATCAACTAGACCAGAACTACTTTTTGCATGCCAATCAATTATTGTAAATCCACAAGACGAGCGGTATGTAAATCTGATAGATAAGCATGCTCTGGTACCCATATTCAACAGAGAGGTCAAGATTATGGCTCACCCTTTTGCAAAACCGGAATTTGGTTCAGGGGTAGTTATGGTTTGCAGCTACGGGGATGAAAATGATGTTCGGATATTCCGCGAGCTAGGATTAGAAGAAATTGTATCGTTAGATGAGAACGGGAGAACCACCTCTGCAGCTGGGGTCTATGCTAACCTTTCGGTCAATCAAGCGAGAACCAAGATCATTGAAGAATTAAGAAACATCGGTATTCTTGAAAAAGAAGAAAATATTATGCACAGGACGCCAATATGCGAACGTAGCAGGACTCCAGTCGAAATCATATCGCTTGAGGATTACTACGTAAAGCAAATCAATTATGTACCTGTATTAAAAGAACTTGCAAATAAAATTACATTCCATCCTGATAGGCATAAACAAATTTTGCTTGATTGGCTCAACTCTATTGCGATTGACTGGCCGGTCTCAAGAAGACGGTTTTATGGTACCGAAGTGCCAATATGGTATTGTAATAACTGCAAATATCCTAATCTGCCAGATGAAGGAGGATATTATCGGCCGTGGAAAGAAAAACCTCCATTTGAAAAATGTAGCAGTTGTGGTGGCACTGAATTTATCGGAGAAGATAGAACATTTGATACATGGCTGGACTCTAGTATCACTCCACTGTTTATTACAAAATATAAGAATAATTCGCAATTCTACAATTATACTTATCCGACTACAATAAGACCCCAAGGAAAGGATATCATAAGAACCTGGCTTTATTATACAATGTTGCGATGCTTCCAGCTTACCAGTAGATTACCATGGTCTGACGCATGGATTATGGGATATGGTCTAGACGAGAAAGGCGAAAAGATGAGCAAAAGTAAAGGGAATGTAATTGATCCTCTTCCCCTTATACGTAAATACGGGGCGGATGTTTTCCGATTTTGGGCAGCAGCAGAAAGTAATTTAGGTTATGATTTTCGTTGCTCCGAGCAAAGAATCACAACTGCAAAGAATTTCTTATCAAAAATATGGAATATTGGCAGATTTCTATCTTCTTTCGATGTTATTTTAGAGACGCCTGCCACACTCTTAGCATCTGACCGATGGATTATCGGTGAATTATCCCAACTGATCGATAAATGCAAAGACGGTTATTCTAATTTTAATTTCTTCATACCCGCAAATGGGATAAGAGAGTTTACATGGAATGTGTTTGCCGCACACTATATAGAAATGATTAAAGGACGCATTTACGATACAGGTGATCAATCTGGGCAAAGATCGGCCATATTTACCTCCCAGAAATGTTTCTCGACAATTTTAGTTCTCCTAGCCCCGATATGTCCATTTATTACTGAGGAATTATGGACAAAAATTTACTCGGCCGAGAGTATTCATCTTCAACAAATGCCTCAACCACTGGATCATTATGGTGAACTCACAAAATATACTAAATTGATTATGGATTTTAACTCGACGGTATGGAATAAGAAAAAAGCAACTATTTCAGACGAAACCGGAAAGCCGTTATCTCTGAAGGATTCTATTGGTAGCATCATCATCCCCCCTGATTTAGATTTATTCAAGGAAGATCTAAAGACAATGCATAATTTGAAAAGCTAAGATAGCGTAGCAGCAGGTTTCTGGAATCTCCCTGCAATGTTACGCCACACAACTGCCTCAATATGCCGGAAAGAAGACAGTGATCTTCATCATCGGTGTAGACATACAAATTGTATTGCTGCGTTCTTTATTTTGCGCGCAGCAATTCCAATGTATCTTCTGCGATATCAATCGCACTATGAGAGTCTATATTAGATTCCATAGTTACGATGAGAATATTCTTATTTAGGTAAAATGTTAAGATCGAGATTTTTTCGCGCTCTACATATGCGAATCTTGCATTTCCCATAGTGTCATCAAACCTCTGTCTCATGGATTTACGAAGTGCTGTTTGTGTCAGATATAATTCCTCATTAGTTTGGTCTACAATAGAATCGATACCTCTACGCATACCACCAGCAATTTGTAGCCCCGCATCATCCACAACAGCAGCATAGCGAATATCGTCGTGTAAAGCAAATATTGATTCACAAAGCTTTGTATATTCCACGCCGCCCAGTAGGCTGGGCTATTTATTGAATGTTGGGGTTCATCTGGTAACAATGGTTAGAATATGAAGAATTAGCAAGACGTTCGTTTGAATGATTTTAGCTGCAATTTGTAACAAATTATTTTCGTATTGAGACTGAACATGCTCTTAAATGGGGTTTGTATTACTGTTGCCGATAATACTGAAAAAATAAGGATCCCACAATCCCAATATTACAAAAAATCAACAACGTTTGCTTTGACAATTCAAGAAGTTGAAATTGATCTCAAATTATGCTAAGTTATTTCAAGTTCAACATTCGTTCTATATTCTGGATACTATTGTCGACAAGTCCATGTCTATATTTAGTTATTTATTTAGTTATTTATTTTTCTATAGGATTATCAATCATATTACCCCATTCTGTCCAGGATCCATCATAGTTCTTAACATTTGGGTAACCAAGGAGGTATTTGAGGACGAACCAAGTGTGCGATGACCTTTCACCTATTCTGCAATATGCAATTACTTCTTTGTCAGGCGTTATTACCTTTGATTCATAAAGCTTCTTTAATTCGTCTACTGATTTGAATGTGCCGTCATTATCGTTGACCGCTTGACTCCAGGGGATGTTCTT
>DAOM01000278.1:0-3157 GCA_002501855.1 Candidatus Nitrosopolaris nunavutensis | reverse complement strand
ATGTTCTTTGCTCCCGGAATATGTCCTCCCCTCTGAGCATGTTCTGTCGGATATTCTGGTGGAGCGAGAATTTCCCCTGTAAATTCTTTTGGACTTCGAACATCGACCATTGCTACTCTCTCTCCCTTCGCTAACGATTCTTTAACGTGGTTCAGAAACACCCGTATACTATTGTCGGCATGTGACGCCTTGAAATTTCCTGTTGAATATTGCGGAATGTCTTTGCTCACGTCTCTGTCTTCTACTAACCACTTTTTCCTGCCTCCATTCATTAGTCTGACGTCTTTGTAGCCGTAATACTTAAAGACCCAAAATGCGAACGCTGCAAACCAATTGTTAAAATCTCCGTAAAGAATTAACGTGGTGTCATCGTTAAGTCCAGCTCTTTGTTGCAATAAATCCTGACAAGCTTGCTTACTTAAAACATTCCGACTTATTGGATCGTTTATATCCTCCTTCCAGTCAAACAAAACAGCTCCCGGTATGTGACCCAGCGAATAATTGGACCGTGGGTCATAGTCTACTTCAGCTATTCGAATCGTTTCTGAACCCTTTAAGTGGTCAGCTACCCATTGAGTATCGACGAGAACTTCAGGATGAGCATAAGCCATATTTTATTGATACTGTACTCGACTATTTAAGCCAATAACTTTTCTCTAAACTAACATGGGTTATGCATAACTTCATAATATTTTATGGATATGTATCAGGATATTTTGTGCAAATTCTTCCGGTTTAGTTTGGACACCAGGTCTGCATAGTTGATAAGTGTCTCCTGTAAAAGCCATGATAAACTGTTGCAATAAGTACTGATTCATAAAACAAATAGAATCCATCCCAAAGGTTGAGTAGGAAATCAATTAAATATGTAAGTTCACGTTTAAGTGGTGCCAATGAGTGACAACCACCAGACTCTCGCTGCAAAGTGTCTGACACAACTCGAAGAAATTGATATAAGGCCCGGTAAGATTTTCCGAAATCTCACGGTACCAGAATTACTAGAGGTTGCCATTCATAGAATGGAGGGAGAGTTTTCTGATACCGGGGCATTATCCGTGAAAACCGGCAAATTTACTGGCAGATCGCCTGACGACAGATATATTGTCGATGACGATATAACACACAATACGATAGATTGGGGGAAGGTTAACCATCCTCTTTCAGAAGACAAGTTTGAAATGATTTTTGGTAGAATGAGAACATTTGTCGAAGGCAAGGAGTTTTTTGTTTTCGACGGTTTCGTTGGAGCTGATCATGAAAATAGGCTACCCATAAGGGTAATTACTGATAAGGCCTGGCAAAACCTTTTTGCGACTCAAATCTTTATCAGCCCAACTGATATAGAGCTAGTAAATCACGACCCCAAGTTCACTCTCCTATCCGTAAATGACTTTGGCGCAGAATATGACTTAGAAGGAACAAGATCTGAGACATTTATTATAATAAATTTCAAGAAAAACCTTGTTCTGATAGGTTCAACATCCTACGCAGGTGAAATCAAGAAAGCTATGTTTTCGGTAATGAACTATCTTTTGCCACGCAAAGGCGTTTTTCCCATGCATTGTTCCGCCAACATCGGCAGAAGCGGAGATACGGCGTTATTTTTTGGATTGTCGGGTACCGGAAAGACCACCCTGTCGGCCGACCCTGAAAGGCAACTTGTCGGTGATGATGAACATGGTTGGTCTGATAATCGAATCTTCAACTTCGAAGGAGGTTGTTACGCAAAGTGCATAAACTTAAGGAAGGAAAATGAGCCACAAATATGGAATGCCATAAGATTTGGCGCAGTAATGGAGAATGTTAGTGTAGATCCTTGTACTCGAGAGCCGGACTTTGCCGATGGAAGTCTCACAGAAAATACTAGGGCTGCTTACCCTCTCAACTTCATCCCGCGGGCGGTTATCCCTAGTGTTGCAAATCATCCTGATGTCATTATATTTCTAACCGCAGATGCCTTCGGAGTGATGCCCCCGATAGCTAGGCTTACGAAAGAAGGAGCAATGTATCACTTTATGTCTGGTTATACCAGTAAACTTGCAGGAACAGAGAGAGGAATCACAGAACCCAAGGAGACGTTCTCACAATGCTTTGGTGCTCCGTTTATGCCATTGTCTGCTAAGGAATATGCCAAGATGCTCGGACAAAAAATTACTAAGCATGATACCAAGGTGTATCTCATTAACACAGGTTGGTCGGGTGGCCCATATGGTGTTGGTAGGAGAATGAATCTTGCACATACGAGAGCAATGGTAAGGGCCGCATTGAATGGAGATCTAGAAAAAGGATCCTTTACCCACGATCATATTTTTAATCTGGATATCCCAACGTCATGTACAGGAGTACCTCCAGAAGTCTTTGACACCCGGAACAGTTGGTCTGATAAACGAAAGTACGAAATATCCGCAAGGAGGCTTGCATCACTATTTGTCAAGAACTTTGAAAAGTTTGATAACGTTGCTGTGGAAATTAGAAATGCCGGTCCAACAATATAAATGAGCAAAAGAGTAGTAGCCCGGAGCAGATTCGAACTGCTGTCTCCAGGTTTCTTTTCTCACATGAGATCCAGAGCCTGAAATCCCTAGCCCTATCTTGGAGATTGGCCACTAGATTCGGTACCTGATTAGATTAATAATACAGGTTCGACCGGGCTTCACGCGAGCTACATCACATCCACAACTAGACCCGTATTTGACTTTAACGTTTTGTGTTGATTTCTCTAAGTACCTGTCCGTATTCCAAATATACTCTCTTCCGCATATAAGGAATGAGCTTATAGTGTATAGAATAGATGTTCTTTTCTCTGATAAGTATACCTTTCACCAATAATGAGACAACACCACTTGCGACCTTTGATGGTCGTATCTTGTACGTTTGACAAAATTGATCTCTCTTTACATGATATTCTTTCAAGATAAAATATGACCTGTTAACATCTAATATTAGAGGCCAAATGATTTTCTCCCATACCATTCTCCGATTTTCCGTTGAAGATGCGTGCTTTCCTTTACCTTTAACTCTGCTCTCCTTTGCACTGGCTTCAATTGAAGGCTTCGTGCTCATTTTCTCAGTATGAAACCTTCCACCAGTGCGTTGCGGGGCACATTTAAACGCCGGGATTTGCAACCTATGTACATATGGAAGCTGATAATTCTGT
>DAOM01000004.1 GCA_002501855.1 Candidatus Nitrosopolaris nunavutensis | reverse complement strand
AATATTCGAGACGTCTGTAGACAGAAAAGGCCTGTGAAAACGTATGTCCTCCCCAGTGTGTAAAAATATTCCAGAAAGGTACATAAGATAATATAAGATAACTCAATGTCATCTTTTTGACATATCTTTTTGTAATATTTATCTTTTTAATCAAAATTGGAAATCTCGGGTATGCGACTATAAATATACGGTAGCTGACATTGGTTCTTAGGCAAGATAGAATGCTTGGCTTAGGCACATTCCTTTATGCAATTTTCATGAGTGTTGCCTGGATTATGACTCTTTACACTCTCAATTTTTATTACCTTTCCTATCAGTCTCAGCACAATATTATACATCAAAAAAGGAAGGGCAAAATAAGTCTCCAGGGTGGTTCTACTACCCACGATAATCTTCCGGTAGTGACAGTTCAACTCCCTATATACAACGAAAAGTATGTAGCAGCCCGGCTAATCGATGCTGTATGTTTACTCGACTATCCGAAGGATAAACTCGAAATACAAATCCTTGATGATTCTGACGACGAAACTTTCGAATCGATAAAGTTGATGGTTGGCCAACTCAAGCTTGGCGGCGTCAACATTCACCATATTCACCGAAGCTCTGGTAGGCCAGGCTACAAAGCAGGAGCATTGAAAGCCGGCATGAAATACGCGAAAGGGGAATTCATTGCGATCTTTGACGCAGATTTTGTTCCGGCGCCTTGTTTTTTGAAAAAAACCATTGGTTATTTTGTCGACCCTAAAATAGGCTTAGTCCAGTGCAAATGGGGTCACTTAAATGAAAACTATTCGTCTCTTACGGAAGCGCAGGCAATTTCTCTGGATCTACATTTCTTAATTGAACAAAAGGCAAAGAGTCTGACACATATCTTCATGAACTTTAATGGAGCAGCCGGTATATGGCGAACGTCGTGCATCGTCGATGCAGGCGGTTGGCATACTACAACTCTTGTCGAGGATCTAGATCTTAGCTACAGAGCTCAGCTGAAGGGCTGGAAGTCCCTATTCCTAGAAGATATAGTTGTGGAAGGAGAGCTCCCAGTTCAGATGAATGCAGCAAAGCGTCAACAATTTCGATGGGCAAAGGGTTCAATCCAGGTTGCGTTGAAATTATTAACCGACATTTTGTTAGAGAAAAAAATAGCTATCGACACAAAGATTCAGGCTTTTATTCAATTGACCCGCCACGTAGTCCATCCTCTGTTTCTTATCCAGTATCTTGTTTTTCCTCTATTACTGGCATTAAATTACAAGTTATACGCAGTAAATTGGGCTCCAATTACAGGAATTCTGATATACGTTCTGATGGGTCCTGTCACATATCTTTACATGATAAGAAAGATTTGGGGCGAAAGGTGGAAGGGTAAGGCAAGACAATATCTGTTCTTGATTTTCTTTGCAGCCGGTATATCAGTTAATAACACCATCGCGGTCTTTGATGCAATATTCGGAGGCAAGAGTGAATTTTTACGAACGCCGAAGTTTGGTGTCGTGACTAACGACGATGTTTGGAGAGACAAGGCGTATGTCTTGCCGTTTACGAAAACCACCTTGTTGGAGGTTTTTTTTGGTGTGTACGGATGCATCGCCATATTTGTTTCGATTTTTTCACGAAACCCAGTTTTCGTTCCCATCATTGCCATCCAAACAGTCGGCTTCATTTACATAGCATATCTGAGCATTGTCCATTCTTCGCTTAAAAATAAAATGGATAGAAAACAAAGAGGAGTCAGTTATTTAGACAGCATGCCCACGCAACCTGCAATGATGCGGACTGCGCAGACTGACACCCTTCTAAGTGATAGAATAAATACAACCACCCGCGCAAAAACATTGCTAACGACTGGGCCTGACAACAGGAACAAGCAAAGCGATATGAGAACTAAATATTACAGGTTGATAATAATAGGAATTCTGGGATTTCTAAGTCTTGGAGGCGCTTTGGTTTATTTCGGTTATCAAAATGCTATCTATCCGTTGGACAAAGCAATGGGCTATTTGGCAAGGGCTGAATCTGCCCAGACACCAGATATGATCGCCGATTATCTTAGGCCGGTTAAACAACTTCTCCCAATGGGAGGAAATCCTGTATGGTCGTTTCCAAATCCAAGGACAGATTTTGGATTAATCCAAAACGATCTCGACGCGATGTTATTGCGCACTGTCTCTATTTCTTCAGTGGAACCCAATAGCGCAGCATACAATACAGGATTAGAAGACCTGCACGGGTCAATCAAAATAATTGAATCAAACTTAGAAGAAGCTACACCGTACGTCTACGTTAGTCTCACAAATATGATCCTGGGTGGGCTATGGGTAGGAGTAATCATGTTGATATTTGCTGCGATGAGGAGAGGTAGAGCTAAACTCGAGTATGAGACGACTTGAATAAAAATTTCGTGGAAGCTAGCCACTACTTATATTCACGGTCTCTGCCCTCTCATCTAGTTCAATTCAAGGATTAAGTAAGTCTCGACTGAACAGAATCACAAGATAATCTATTCCTCTCAGGCAATAGATTGGTCAGCTACCCTAGTACTGTCTTCATTCTTTTCAGTCAGGAAGACTTGTCATCATCCCCTCATTGGTATTGATGTGTTATATTATTAATGCTTCGTTTAAAAGTTAAATTTTGTTAATCAATTATGTAGTAGCATGTTACGTCCGTCTTTAAATAACGATTTTCGCGCTTTACCTCATGTTAGCCGAGGAGGAACTTATCCAAAGGATTTGTTCTGCTGGCCAGGCCGGTGTAAGAAAAACAGATTTACGCAAAGAATTTTCGCAGCCCGAAATCGATACTATGTTGGAGAAATTGACAAACGATGGTCAGCTCTTCATTGACAAAAAGGGTGCTGCATATTATTGTTGGCTTAAGGAGGGCTATCTACAATATTTGCTAAATTCAGACCCCAGGTTCAGATTGACGCATGAGGCTATATATTCTTTGGAACAATCTATCCACAAAAATACGGACCGACTAGCAATCACCTTGGATGCAATCGGTGCACGGAGTTCACCATCCAGCGATCTGACTGCTATAAACGACCAACACTCTTCTGAAGCGGCTTTCAGAAAACCGACATTCGAATCCCAGATGACTAGAGTGGGACTCGATTTGTTTAAAAATAACTTCGATAACTCGATCGCCAATTTCTCAAGCTCGATAGGCTGGGTTGAACTAGGTAAAATCAGAAATGATTTATGTAAAAAACATGATCTGGCTAACGAGGAATTTTATGATTTGGTGGCTCAATTGATAGCAAAGTACCCTGACAAATATGAGTTGTCTTCAGGCGGTTACGAGGGGCTGACGGTCCGTGGATTATTGCATGGATTTGTGAGGTGCATATGATGTACCCCTACAAGCTGATACAGAATCCATATCCAAGTAATCCTACACCAACAATAGAAGATACTCAGATTCTTGGTGGCAACAGGCATAAGGAAGGAAAGTCTGCTGTGCTATCTTGCATAGATGACTTATTTTCGAAAATAAAGGGAGGTGCGACAGAAAAGGATTTCCGCTTAATTACCGTTATTCAAGACGTAGGTTCAGGTAAGACACACCTTGCCTTTCACATTAGAGGTTTGCAACAAGTATTAGGCAGCGCTGTAATCTCCTATTCAGATCTCGCACAGATATCACCACGATCTATGCACAGTATTTGTGGTGCTCTATTAAGAGGCTTTAATGACGAACATCTGAACGATCTCAGAAAGAAAGTTATCTATTACTTAAAAGACAAAGCGGAACGAAATATAAAGAACGCCAGAAAAATCTTCGGTTATGGGTTCTTCGATTCACTTATGGGCAAGAAGCTCGAGGACAAGGTAGAAAAATTTTTACAGAATAATGGCTACGTCCTAAACTTTGATGCTGTCGACAAAGTGTTAACTGAAGAATTTTCTACAGCCGAAGTATCCGTACTGAAGTTAATGATCGAAGGTAAATTTAGGACAGTGGTCAACCATGAAAAGACGTTGGAGGAGATAATCGAAAACCTATCCGCATTAGCGAGGATGAATCTCAAGTTTTTAAAAAAATTAACGGTGTTAGAAATAGATGAATTTGACGCAGATAAGGAGTCTATGGCTTTTGTCAAGGCTATTGTAAATGCACACTTGCCTTCAACTGTGCTTTTGCTGATCTTGACTCCATCTTCGTACGAACAAATACGAATCGCCAACAGTTCCGTATTTGATAGGCTCGAAAAAGCGAATTACAAAATCGACCTTGCGGGGTCAAATACCTTTGAAGAAATCCTAGATATCATACTTGAATATATTAGATACTACGATAAAGGAAAGAATTTTACGTCACAGGAGGAAAAAGACCTGGCTGCGAGGATAAAAGTAATTTATGATGAATTTCCAGATTTCAGAAATGTCCGGTCAATGATAAATATTTTGTATCACTCAACAGAAAACGCCGAAGCCAAGGATGCATTTGCGATCGATGAACACGCTCTCGAAGAGACTATCAAGAAAAATTACCCGGGTTTGAGAATAAGAGGTAGCATCATGTCAGTTCCTGTTTCTGATTTCATTAAAATCCAAAAGAATTGCGATGACAAGCAGACTATGGAATCTGACCTACGTGCTGCGATAAGAAACCTTGTTAACCACGCCCACAATATGGGGACTGTATCTGCACTTGAAGACTCACAAAATACGAGTGGCATTGATGTAATTTATAGCGATGCCTATGGAATGAAGGTCGCTGTCACCGTCATTTTGAATAAAGATAGCGCCAAAAATTTTGAACGAATTTCTAATTCTGCTCGATCGACTTTAGCGGATAAGGTTGTAATACTGACTGATTCTAGTATTGCATTAGGAACAGGGTCGGCGACGAGGGCTGCGGCAGTAGTAGCGGCAGCAGCTGCAAAGGGAGGAGAAACAGTTGTAAATGTCGATCGATCCAAAATGATTGATTTGCTTTATTTTAGCAGTAAGTACAAAAACGATGAAATAAAGGGAGATGATCTAGAACGCGCATTAACGCTCGCAAAATCAATAAAACTTTGTTAATCGTGGAGCAAGGTTTGTACAAACTCTTTTAAGAGGGTGCTGCAATTGTTGCGCTGTGGATGGCGACAAAGAATTGGATGATGAACTCACTGATTTAAATCATACAAGCTCGTTTAGAGAAGTTCTTCGATGTAATATCTGCGGCGGAGATGCCGACTTTATAGTTCAGCTAGAATTAGTAAAAGAAAGAAGCAACTATAACGTTATGGAATCTGTGAATCAAATGCCATTCTATCTTTGTAAATCGCATGAATATCTCTACAAGAAGATGCAATACAACATAGAACTAAAAGACTATTTTTCCGAAACAATTAGCGGATACCGATAATGACAATATTATAGTCATTGGCAGCAGACGTCGTTGGCCACAGGAAGTAGATCTTTTAGATCACTTGAGGACTTCATCTCAAATTTACATAAATGTGGAGCGGCCTTGACTGACTTCAAAGGCGCCAACATTCCTACCATATACATTGACGCTAGAAGATATGACGAAATTATGAAAAGGATCTATAGCCAAAAAGTAGCAGTTGACACTTTGTTGAACATATTTCATGACGGCCGTCATGTGTTTGTTGATGTCCAAATGAAATTCCTCAATACGGACTTGCAAGAAAATTATCTTTTATATGCCAACAACATGATCGAGTTCTTTGAATCATTGTCGGAAACAGGTTTGATATCACTTGCCCCTGATCCCTCCTCTATAAGTAACTCAAGTAACGTATTCATTATCCAGCTTCCAAAAAAAGAGCTGGCCGAAAAAGCACTCCAAATAATTCGGAAAAATGCAAGCAACAAAGTAGGATTACATGAGGACTGTTATGATAAGAGACTGTGAAGAAAAAGGAAGGCTCTATCGAAACCCAATTCTATACACCATCTTGATTCTGGTGCCAGTGAATATTGGTACAAAAACGCTCGAAAAGTGCCGATTATGAGATATATAGAAAACCTGCGAATGAGGCTGAGTATGGCGAATCAATTAAATGCAAGGATTGTTAGAACAAAATTAAGGTATTTGCGTAGTGAGGGTAAGGGAGTATGTCGAAATTTCAAAGCCCCGCATAGTAGTAGTTTTAGTAATCACAGCTGTTACTTCTTTACTTGCAGGTAGCAGGTTTGACAGTACGCCAGGTTGGCACGTAACTGCATGGCAATTGGGCTTTTTGGCCTTGGCTGGTGCTCTAGCGTCGATGGGCTCCAGTGCTCTTAACCAGTACTATGACCGGGATATCGATAAAATAATGTATAGGACATCCAGCAGACCAATTCCCTCTGGTCGGTTGTCTCCTGGGAACGTCATGGCTTATGGTTTGGCAATGAGCATTCTGTCGGTGATATTGGCGTGGATTACATTGAATCCCGTTGCGACGAGCATGATTGCCCTCGGAATATTTTTTTATGTTATGGTTTATACTGTATGGCTTAAACGATACAACGCGGCAAATATTGTCATAGGGGGATTCGCAGGGAGCGCCGCATCTATGGCAGGTTGGGCCGCCGCTACCGGATCAATTAATTTGCTCGGTTTTCTAGTTGGATGGTTGGTGTTTATGTGGACTCCGTCTCATTTTTGGTGTCTAGCGATAAAAGCACGAGAGGAATATGCGAGCGTTCGGATCCCGATGCTGCCTGTTCTAATTGGAAATGAGAAGACGTCCGGCTACATTTTCGTAAATACCGCTATATTACTCCCGTACTCTCTGGCGCTTTATTTTTTCGGGCTGGGTCTTCTATATACTGCTGTCGCAGCTATCTCGGGTTCGCTGATGCTAATTTATCATTATAAACTGACAAAAAATCCTAGTCCAGAATTTGCTTGGAAGGCGTATAAGGTGACAGCGCCATACCTTGTCGTGATATTTGTTGCGTTAGCGTTGGACTCTCTGTTTTATTACAGGTTGTGAGGATAATTATTCGTCCTCTAGACGGGAGTGGAATCCACCAACCTTGCCTCTATCCTACGTTTATCTTTGGTCATCCACGAGACTCGCACAAGCCCATATATTTCTAGGTCAAGCAACGTCTTGTCTAACTCGGCTTCAGTTATGGGTACTCCATCCTTGGTCAAAGCATTCATTAATTCGGAATCAGTCATGTTACCGGCATGCTTTATTTTCTCGTAAATTAGATTTCGCAAAGGGTAATTCATAATGCGGCCTCTAAAATGTGGGGAGGGTTAGCAGTATATCAATGTATATCCAAACTGTACGAACTGTTCATGTTATGGGGCTACCGGGCAATTAAATTGGGATCGAATGTGCTTTTATAATAATCCCTATCCGTAGAACACTTTGTCTATTTGTTTAGGCATCGAATACGTAATGCTCTTCTTCATTGACTCATACCAGTCTTCAACATCTTTAGTTATCGACGGCTTTACCAGATGCAAAGCGCTCCCAAAGTCAGTGTTAGTGATGATATCTGATTTGCTTCTCATTGCATTCACCGCAGCTTCTCTGCAGAGGGCACCGAGATCAGCACCGCTGAAGCCTTTTGTAGATTGAGATATATT
>DAOM01000171.1 GCA_002501855.1 Candidatus Nitrosopolaris nunavutensis | reverse complement strand
CATTCCTTAAAATCCTGTATGTGTAATTTGCACCGAAATTACTAAAGTTGTACCTGACGAGAAATTTCGAATTATTCGCGGAAGCTTTCATTTATAACTCATATCTCTTGTTTACATCCTGCGTTAATATTCAAACGTAGTACAAATATCGAATTATTATATTTAAATATGATGCTACTATCGAATGTGATTGTGTTCTTACAATCGATGGTTTTAGAACCCTTGGCAGAGGACTTCCGTATCTAAAGTAATCCGAGCTTCAAAGACAATCACTTTAGACGTTGCTAAATGCTGATATAGCGTCTGGTGGACTTTAGACCTAAAAGTCGAGCATGCTAAAAATTTGTATTTTGATAATTTTGAGTATCTTCTTAATGTTTGAGGTTGGCATGATCGGAATGGATCATCACCAGTTCGTATCGACGCTGGTTAAACTAAATCCTCAGCCCACCTTTGCATCTAGTAACAATAACAATGGTTCTAAAATAAGTGTTAATAAAACTAATGGTCAATATTCGAATGCGAACAATACTCAAGAATGGAGGGATCCAGAAAAGAATCTCAAAATTCACTTTATGTATTTGCCCGAATATCCTCTTGCAGGCAACATCACTCTTCTAAAATTTGATGTACAAAGTTTACAAACTGGAACAATTGAGAAATCTATTTGCAGGCATTACTATAACAGACAACCTCACGATTGCTAAAATTGATGGCATAAAGGATACTAATAGGGAGTTCTCGAGATTTATGAAGATCTCAGCTCCTAATGGGGTTTTCTCTTTGAACTACCGATTTTTAGAAGAAGGGACACATCAAGTGATTTTTAATGTACATTCCGGGAATTTCTCTCTTGCACTGGCATCATTTAGCGTATTCGTTCAACCCGTTGTATGAAAATTCCCACAGGTTCGTAATTTATTAGAAATTAGGAAACTGGTCTCAAGTATTATGCGGTTTATACATTATAGATTCCAAGTCGCATAGATAATCAGTGAGACCACAGCCACCATTCATCCTTTCGAATACAAATCCCAGTCGCGATGGTAGAACTTAGTAGCCCGATCTTGAAGAAATTAGAAGCCATATTCTCCGCTATATGAATATTTTTTTGTACTCCGAGCAGATGATACGCGTATCAAATTAGCTACTGTTGCTTGTGATAGGAACAGTGAGGTTAAATGAAGCTAAGGCGAGGGTGTGATTATTGTTTGAGCGTAAATTAACTATCACGTGATGCATACCTTCGTTCAGAAATGGGCACTTTATGGAGAAATCGCCGTTTGAGGAGGTTATATTACTAAATTTGAAGGTCGGATCTGGGTTATTTACTACTGTGACATCTGCAATCACATTTTTTAGATTATTACCTGTTTTCCAATCGTCCGCAGTAAAATTTAATTCATTTAAATTGTTGATTGTAGGCTTATTTAGTTCATATATAAAGTGGATTTTAACATTGTTTAGTTTGTCTACCCAATCTTGGGTATTGTTTTTAGCAATGATAGTTGCGTAGGCGCCAGTATTTGTGAAGGTATATGTTGTCATCATAGCTATCAGGAGCAAAGCACTCAATCTAGCAGAAGATAGTAAGAGACAGTTAAATCCTCCCAACAGTTGAAAAGAAAATATGCACTTGTATAAATAAGAATGGTTGTACATTATATGCTATGAAAAGCACGAATTCATACTCAATTAACTATCTATAAAAATAATAAATAAAAAATTTTGTTGGTGAAACAAGCTCCCACACCAACGAATCCTGATTTAGGCAAAGATCGAAGAAATGAAGCTAAGGCTCAAAAGTTGTTATTCGTGTTTATTCTGACAATGGGTACCTTCTTGTTAAACGGGCCCTCTATCGAGAATATACGAACAGGAGGCTATATTCTTAAATATTGAAAAGACAAGGGAGACTTCAGGTGTGTTCTTTGCTACAGACGACGATTTCTACCATGCGCTTTATTTAACTTTGATGAAGCTAAGGTAGTACAAGACTATTCCAAGCATTAATTCGGGCAGCGTAGGAACAAGCACATTATTGTGATCCTTATGGTCGGTTTTAATCCAGTATTCTTTGATGTTTGTACCCCGACTGTGAATTGCATTCCACCCATCACAAAAAACTACTTTAGGGATGCAAAAAATATTAATACCATCTATTATTTTCTACTGTTCTTAATATACGACCATTTTTCGTTTGGAAAGAAGGAAGTGTAATCGGTCCACACAATGCTAAATTAAGATACTAGCCGTACTGCTCATGTTGTTTTCGGCAATGACTGTGGTTCATTTGCGAGGTTTCTAATTTTAATTTTCTGTAGTAAAGATTTTGTGCCTATACTACCAAGTAGGATAGCTATCGACAAGATGACGATGGTTCCTCCAGGCGCTAAATTCATAAA
Organism: Candidatus Nitrosopolaris nunavutensis; assembly: GCA_002501855.1. Lineage (GTDB taxonomy): Archaea > Thermoproteota > Nitrososphaeria > Nitrososphaerales > Nitrososphaeraceae > Nitrosopolaris > Nitrosopolaris nunavutensis. Next base: position 32,694 of record DAOM01000171.1, on the reverse strand, counting down.
ATATGATGTTACTATGCCTCCTAATACTGACGAAACCGCAATTATAATAGATATCATTGCTGTTTTCTTAAACCCTTTTCCAAACATCATCGCAGTAATGTTCGGAATCACAATTAATGACGATATTAACAGAACTCCAACTAAGCGAAGTGATGAGATTACAGCTAGACTAGCAAGACCTATAAATAGATAGTTTAGCCTTGTTACATTTATTCCACTAACTCTTGCCTGATCTTCATTAAATGTGATATACATAAGCTGCTTATAGAGTTTGAATATTATCAAAAGTACTACAGTACTTAGCATTAAAATCATTAGTTGGTCTTGCATACTTATCAGCAAAATACTTCCAAAGAGGAAGCTTTCTAAGTCAAGATTAAAGCCTCCTGCCAAACCTATTAGTACGATTCCCATTGCAAGTCCAGAGGACAACATTACCGCAACCGCGGCGTCGGGAGGAATTTTTGTAGATTGTCGTAACTTAGTAACTCCTAGAGATGCAAGAACTGATACTAGTAGTGCAGTCCATATTGGATACGTGTTCGTAAACAAACCCACAGCTATTCCACCGAAAGCCGCATGGGAAAGGGCGTCACCAAATAATGATTGTCTTCTCAATACAAGAAAGAGTCCTACTACTGAGCAGGTTACTGCAACGACGACACCCGATAAAAGAGCACGTTGCATAAAACTGTACTGAAGGATTTCAAAAACCATTTTTGGCTTGATACTACCCTTTCATTTCGTCGTGACGCGCATTGGCCTCTTCCTGACTGTAGCCTGAATTAAGATTCTTGTTTTGATTTGAATGCGAACGCATATGTAATTGCATACTCGATTCAGAATACATTCGAATCAATTCATTGCTCCCAAAGAATTCACTACTATCACCGTGAAAAAACATGCTTCTATTAAGACACATTACCTTATTTGCTATTTTATTTACTGCATCTAGATCGTGCGAAGCCCATATTATAGATAGGTTGTTTTTTAGATTTAGGTTCTTTACCAGTGTATAGAATTTGTTCTGTGTCTCCACATCAACACTTGTTGTGGGTTCGTCCAAAATTAATAACTTAGGTTCGCTAACCAGAGCCTTGGCAATGAGTACCCTCTGCTGTTGCCCACCTGAAAGTTCGCCTATTCTTCTATGGTTCTGACCGGAAAGGTCAACCATTTCGAGAGCAGAATCTACCTTCTCTTTTGAACCATTTTTTTTTCCAATCAATCCTAGTGAAACAATTTCCTGTACCGTAGCAGGAAACCCTTGTTCGATTGATTTTTGCTGTGGAATGTAACCTATGCTCTGAAGAACGAGATTATTATTCTTTCTAATGTCATGACCGAATATTCTTACTTCACCTTGGTAGTCCTTAAACAATCCGAGCATACAGCTAAAAAGAGTAGTTTTTCCAGCTCCGTTTGGACCGATAACTCCTAACAAGTCTCCCTTGTTAACACTGAATGAAATATTGTCTAATACATTAGAAGAAAAAGATGTGGAACTGACTTTGTAGGTGTAAGTCAGGTTCTTGACGGATACCGCTACTAGATCTTGCATTGGAGCCCCACCTTAAAGGCAGCGAGGTCTTGATACATCTTATCTAAATAACCAATGCCTGTCTTTTGTTCTGTGGCGTTTATGCGTTCTATAGGACTGAGTACCATCACCTTTGCACCTGGAATCTGTTCTGCTATAGCTTGAGCTGATCTAGGATCAATCAGGTCTTCGTTATAAATTACCTTTAGCCCCAAATTCTTTGCCAGGTTCACCACTTCAACTAATTTTTGTGGAAGTACTTCTCCACTTGGTGTAAGTCCTTCATGTATAGGATGCTGTGTTAAACCGTAATGGGGGGCAAAATAACCAAAAGCGAGATGAAATGGTATGAAGTCTCTTTTTGGACAGTTGGAGCTAGAGAGGTTGCCTCTAAATGCAGTATCGACCTTATTCAGTTTTCCTATAAAATTTTGAGCGTTCTGATTATAATATGCGGTATTCTTGGGATCTACCTTCTCTAAACCATTTCGAATGTTTTGAACTTGCTGAATGGCTAGTACCGGGTCTAGCCAAATGTGTGGATCGTTTGGTCCTTTTATGTCAGGATCATTTGGATTTGCTAATAGATTTATTCCTTTACTTGTATCAATTGCATTCTGTGGGGTGAGGTTGTGTATCCAAGGTTCTTCCATAGAAGCACCATTATATATCAATAGATTCGCTGAGTTTGCTTTCTGGATCTCTTGTATTGTCGGATCAAAATTATGTGGTTCTGCACTAATAGGTACAAGAACGGACGCATCAATCCTGTCTCCTCCGACTGCCTTAACAAATTCATAAATTGGAAAGAATGATGCAACGACATTAATTTTAGCTTGTGTAGGCTGCTGGCCTGCGTTCATTGTAGGGGTGATGTTTTTTGAACTTATGATTGGATTAGCCGAAGTAGTATTAGCGGTCTGATTTGCTGTTACTTTGTTATTAGAAGTCGAATTTGTACCAGCCGCTTTCAAAGGTGTTATAGCTATTGTTGTTGTCATTGCAATTAAGAGAACGCGAGTCAGAAGAGCTAACGAAGCTTTCAAAATTTGATTCCTAATTTCAACTCACCTTGTTATTAACATATAAACTTTTGTTATTAACAATCACACCACCTATATAACTATTTTATTAATACCAATAGATAGTCTACAAATTAAATAATAACTAATCAATAACGGGAACCTCAGGGATCTTAGTCTCGAGGTACCGGACTAACAATTCATAGAGCATAACCAGTCGCCTTACGTAGATTAATACATGTTTTCAAGAAGATATCTATTCTTTAGCACCAAATATTGGTGCTTCGAACAGACGTCAGTGGCCGCAACAAGTGCAATTATTTTGTTTGCACTGTTCTTCAGTGTGATTACACGTACAATGATCTGTTGATGACATGTGTAACAATTTATCTCAGTTGTTATTATTAAATGTTATTAACCTTTTTCCAAACGCATTATACATCTCCGCATCAATTAATAACTATTATTAACTTGTTATTTATGACCAATAAATACTCGAGAAATATGCCACAATTTTATTAACATCAAAATTAGATTATAGAAGTTTTAATATGTAACTTTTTATTACGGGTTCGCAGGACAGAAATATTACTTCTGCGATGAATGCACCTCTGTCTCGCTAAGTTATTAGACCGTAGCCCTAATACCAGTTGATGTAGCCTTTGATATATCCAATATCCAGTAATTGCTAAACTTATAAAGCCAATTATAAGGTAGGCGAGTACTTGTATAAGGAGTAGTATAATTGGCATAATGACCAACAAAGCCCCATTTCCTACGGTTTAATCTGAGGTTCTGTAGATCCGAAATGACAGAGTAGTATTAGCAGCTGGAATATCAAGTCAACACCAATAACTACGCCATTTCGCATTTGGATGGATTCGGGCTGCCAGGTGAAACACCTGAATGGTTTCAACGCAGAGGTGCGAACTCGGAATAGATCGCGGCCTCGGTTCCAAGTTATGTTTTAGATGACCAAGAGAATTTGTACTGGGTGGGGATGAAACCTGGCGTGGCCGCTAAATAATATTTTTGAGACACGTAGCCTGACAGGCCTGGATGTTAGGATCACGAGAGTGCTTGGAGACAATGACGTTCGAACAAACGCCTGATATTAGCTTGATATATCATCAGATATGATCATGTCTATCATGATTCATTATTGTTATTAGAGCGGCATTTTTCGCGGCAAGGTCTGCTCTTCTTCTATCTTCATTGTCACTTCCTATTATTATGACGTCGTCTTGTTCTGGTTTCAATTCATCAGTTAATATTCTGTATATACCGGATTCATTTTTGAGCGAATCATGATTTGTCATACCAGGCATCATAAATTTACCACCTTTAAACAACAGAGTTGTAGCTCCCAACGCTCCTATTCTTATCGCACCGTCCCTCTGTTCTATTCCTAGTTTGACGGCAAAGCTAAACCCTTTTACCAAAACTGCATAATTGAACTTACCCAATGCAATAGAGCATTTTGGAATAGAAGTCTCTGCCGGAATCAAGGACAGGATTTCTGAGGCAAGTTTCCTTCCTTTTTCAGTCATCGTAGTACCATAATTTGTAGCTTCTATCAAACCCTCCATTTTTAGATGTTTTACTAATGTTTTGATAGAACCTTCGCCCAGCGATAATTCTTGACACAATAAGTTTCTACTCACATGTCCTTCCTCCTCTAAGAGCTGTAATACTTTAATCACATGGGTTGAATCAAAAGAAAGGATTCTACTTGGAGCATATCTAGATGCAATTTTGGTTAATGTTCTAACATATTTGTGCATACCTTACTTCACTAGTGCATTTTTACGTACTTATTCATTCACCTCTAGCATTTAATCTTTATTTGATAACTACTTATACTAGCAGTGCGTTGGATAAACTATCCTATTGTTTAAATAATACGTAAGGATGAAAGAGGCAATTTGAAACAGATCAGTAGGACCATTGAACAATAATGGTAACCGACCTAAAGGCATTTGTTGCCATATCAATTCCTTCAATGTTTCTGTTTGGAATGCGTCATGCACTTGATGTTGATCATATTACTGCCATAGATAATCTTGTTAGGATGCACAATGCAAGAAAAAGTGCTCGATGGGTAGGTACTGGTTTCAGTGCAGGTCACATGATATCAATATTAAGTGAAATGCTTCTGATAATTTACATAGTAGGCAGTACAACGAGTAGCAAACTAGACCAGCTTTCATTCTCAGGAGGTGTGACAGGAGCTATAGCTTTGGCGACAATTGGAGCAATTAATATCTATTCAATGAAGAGATGGGGGAAAACTGGATCAGCTATTCTTGCTAGCAAAATAGTTACTAGGACTCACATTTTAAGACCCTTTGGTTCAGCCGTTGTGACTGGATTAGTCTTTGGTATAGGATTTGATACTGCTACCCAGATATCAGCGTTAACGTTATCAGTGGTCGCCTCCGCAACGCTTGGAGTACAAGTAGCACTCATGCTTGCTGGATTTTTTGCTTTGGGTTTGATTCCTGTTGATACTTTAGATAGCGTAGTTCTTCGCTCAGCATTTTCTAGAATGTTTAATACCAAAGGCTTCACGTATCTGTCATACTCGTTGAGCGGAGTCGCCCTGACAATTGCAGCTTTCGAATCGTATGCAGTAATAACCAATGTAAAAATAGTACCGCCCTTAACAGGTCCAGTTTTAGCAATAATAATTATTGCTGGCGCTTTCGGATATGGTTTTGCAACAAGGAAAAGAAGGGTAGTAGATCAATCTATTTCCCCTAGACAGCATAATCATGATGAAGACTTCAAATCCAATCGGTGACGTTTTTGTGAAAACGAAAAATATCCAGAACATGATATATCTAAACAAGATATGGCTGAGTTAAGATATGGCCACCTCATATTGGTCAGACTTATCGAACAAAATTCAGAATTTTCAAAAAATTGTGTGAACATTTTATTTATGACTTTGTGCTGTGCCCTCCTTCCGTCCAATCAACGATAAGGCTCTATGTGGCTGGCGCATCGGAACATTACAACCGCTACAAGGTCTAACAATTGGTTCATCCAATATAACGTCTTCATCTAACGATTTGGGGAAACGTGTGCAGTTCCAAATAACTTTTACCTATTCTGGCATCTCTCGCCTTTGATTAGAACAGGCTCAAAAAAATTATCCACATCAATAATTACGTTGGGTCAATATTTTACTCGAACTTAAAGATTTTAAATAATCCACATATTCCAATCTATCCAACCATAAATAATAATTTGCAGCATATTCTAAATATGAATCTCGGTCATGATCGCTCAAAAAGATGGATTGATAGATCAAAACGGAGAAGTTTGCGGAGTTCACCGGTGTAAACAAAGACATGCCACCAAAAGTCCGAAAAATTTGAATGACTAGTGCTATAAAGAATTACGAATTCATTATCATATCACAGGTGAAAGCGGGATGAAAGAAGTGGGGTAGTTAATTCCTTGCAATAAATGAAAACCAAATATTGAGCACTATTAATAAGATTGGCTGGAGATTCTACGCCAACAGAATAGGGTGAAAAGCTAGCAAAGTTTCACATACACCATTTTCTGAAAACTACGATATTGAATTGTGGTATCTACCATCATAATTAATGTGGTGACGACACTATGACATTAAAAGATGCCAGAACGCAAAATATATTATTCTTTGAGTTTATTCTTGCAATGATTTGATGCGTTCCTGCTTGCAGAAAATGGTCCGTTACAGAGAAAGTCCCGTTAGGCACTGATATATTCTTAAAATAGTGAAGAAGTCTCCGTTAGGGGTTCCTTTATTTTTACCAGTACCAACATTGGCAGTAAAATTATTTATTACTGTAACAATAGTGTTTACATTCTTTAGGCGGCTACCTGTTTTCAAATCTTGCACATTGAAACTAAGTTGTGTAAGATTTCCTACTGAAGGATATTCTGGTGAAGTACTAAACAAGATCTTGACACTGTGTTCTTTTTCTATCCATTCTTGAGTTGCATTGCCAAATACGTATGGATTATAAGTTGAGCTAGTGTTAGTTGTAAGTTGCTTTACAGTATCGACCTTAACGTCAGGACGGAGGTTGTATTTCTCTTATGTTCAAGTCTTTAAAGTCCCATATCATATTATCCGATCTAAATGTGGCTATGGGGCCAGCGTTTGTTACTATATAATCTTTAGATCTTCCACAGTTGGCACTGTAAAATCGGTCATTTGGAGCATTCGCATACCACCCACCATTATCTACAACATCTGCAACTTTTTTCCAATGGTTAGTAGCATTATCATCCAGATAAGTCTGCAATCTCACAGCGCTATCATTGTTTATATTAAACATGATTACCTTAAGACCGACCCATCTTCCAAGAAGTGAAGGGGTGGCAGTAATATTACTCCTAAAATCTGTGTATCCACCAGTATGCCATATCTCTTTTTGCCAGTATACACTTCCGTCAGCTCTTAAACCAGCATGATAAGCAATACCTTCACAAGGACTGCTGCTAATATGTAGACGACCTCTGGCATACCAATCTAATGCAGCGCTGCTAGAAGTATCAGATACAACTTTAACATACCCTGTCATTTCTATATTCTTCCACCATTTAGCACTATCTGACGCATTAACACTCATTCGCACAGAAAAGTCGAATCTGCCAGTTTTCCGAACACCGTATACTTGATATGAACCATCAGGCTGTTTTATTATTTGACCGTTTGATGAGGTGGCATTTTCTAAAGAAGAATTTGTTTTTTCGGCGCCACCGGAGAGAGAGAAGCTTTTGTCAGTTAATGGAGAACTCATATTGATAAACCATTCCTTTCCTCCATTTGATTTGGTGGGATAAATTTCTCTTATACCAAATTTATCTACAGTAACTTTATTGTTATTTTTGGATATTACTGGTACTACTGCTGCTACCGCGGTGTTTGTTGGTGAAGCGGTATCGATTTCGTTTAGAATTGAAACAAGAATACTAGTTGCAAGGATTATTACTATCAATACGACAGAGCAGATAATGGATGTCATTTTACAGTTTTCGAGATATTAGTAATTTAAACATACCATATAAAAATCCTTATTCTAAAGCGTTCCTACATTATTGGCTCTTTTTAAAGAGATGTCATTCAACCAATTGCTAGCTTTTGACCCGCAGACATAGCCCATCCTGACATGAACGCAATTATAAATATATTTAAATTTGTTATTAATTTCTATGAATAGGTATATAAGATACTTAATAACATTCAACAACGTTGACTATAGTGAGTGTGTCACTTAATAGAACTATTTTAGATGAGATGGACAAATTAGAAAAATCGCATGGATTCTCAGGCAGGTCGGAAATAGTGAGAGCTGGCATTCGTAACTTACTATCAGAAGAAAGAAAAAGACAGGACTTGACTGGTATGCTTCATGCACTATTTCTAGCGATTCATGACGAGGATTCTGATGATCAAGTTACGGAAATGAGACACGTCTACGATAAATTAATCAATACGCATCTGCATAGCAAGATTGATAGAGACAGATGCCTTGAAATATTCCTTCTTAGAGGTGATGCACGCGAGGTGAAAGAAATGACCAAAAAATTTCAGGCTAACAAGAATATGGACAATGTCCAACTCATCGTGATGTAAAAGTTTTATCCGAACTGCCTTAGATGAATGATTTTACGGCTCTGTGGGCTGTCAGGCTCTAAAGGTGTAACTGCAATTTTCACATTTTATGGGAGCGTCGGGAAAGTTGGTAGGGTGGTAAGAAGTGACTACCAATATTACAACCCCTCAGCAAAGATATATCTCGAAGGTATAGTACTTGGAGGAGTACCATAAACTATTGCAATCTCATCATGTGCGCCTAGTTTGATGTCTCTGTAATTTGTCCCACTTGGTACCTTGCTGCCGTTTACATACACTGTTAACGTATTGTTACCGTTAGCCGCATTATCAAACAGCTGAGTGTTATTGAATTTCTGATTCCATATATCGAAAAACTGTCCGAGCGTATAGTTTCTACTTACTGGTGATTCTATGTGAATAACTCCAGATTCATCATGAGTATGCAACCAATAGAAGCATTTGCCAGGTATAATACCGATCTGCGCAGGGATCGTGAAAGGCTTACCGTTAACAAAGATATCAAGATGGGAGTGTATATGAAAAACAAGTTGCTCAAACGAACTACATTGTATACCACCTATTGTTAAGGCAGACGGGACATGCGGTGCCGTGGCAGAAAACACCCCTATACTGACTATAATAACGACTAAAATGCCAACGCCAATCGTAGCAATCACCTTCTTAGAGGGCTTGAAAGATTTCTTTCCGGGTATGATTACGTTATTCTTATTCGCCGCACTGTGAACGTCCTGCTTGTGCTGTTCCAACTGTTTTCTGGAATTGAAAGATTTCCCACAGAAATCACACTTTATTTTTTCTTTGTCTACCATCTGTCATCTACAGTGTAGTTAGCATCTACATAAGATAATCTTTTAATTAAACTAGTTAGAACTAGTTAACCCCTCAGTTAGAATCGTCTAGTGGATGAAAACAAGAGTGCTAGATAAGTAAAAGAAATCACCAGGAGTGGGTCGTCAATCCCGTAGGCTATTCGTTCGATCACTGTATCACGGCAGTTATCACAGCCACATGCTATATAGGAGGAATTACAGAAAGGGGCACATTCCAATTTCCAAAACGTAAAAAAACGTGAGAGGTACCTTAGCCGTCCCATCTAGATTGGTTTAGTAACCCAGAGTAACGCCACTACATAAGGCGATTCGGGATGTTTCTGATTTCGTCTCATTCTTCATCCATTCCGAGCTCGAGGGACAATATAGGAATACATGAGATAATCATGAAACGGAGAGTGGGCATCTATAAGTCGCGAATCGAATTATTTCCAGTTGACTAGCTGATCAGCATCTTCTTATCTCTACGCCTAAATTCTAACTCTATTCCACGTTTTTCGCTGTAATCGAATGTGAAGGCTTCGGTAGATAATATGGGAAAGCTCGACAACATATCACTAGAACATTGAGGACACTCATTATCTAAAGGTAATCTAGCTTTATACAGATATGTTGCACACCAATGACATGATTCACAGAGTACGAATACTGGCGGTTGAGAGCCCGACGACCTGAGGTTCGGGTTTGAATCTTCATAATTGCTTACGGATGCCCTGTTTGACATTTCATTTTCGACAAAAGGTAAAATTAAATGATATAAATATTCTTCCTTACTGACATTAATGTTACTCTCTTCCCTTAATAGGGCATCAACGATCTTAACAATTTCTTAACGCTTGCTGAGCTAGTGGGATTCTCTTTACACTTGCAAACGTGTCTCCCCTGGCATGCACCAACACCTAATTGAAGAGGCGATCAAGTTTAGATCTACATCGCCCTAATTCGAGACTATTGGAGCATTTTTAACCAGATTAGATTAAGGATAATTTTCCTGTTGAAGGTCAAATATTGCAGTTAGAGTCTCATCTCCTTGAAGATATCCTGCAATGACGTGTTTTCTTAAGGGAGAGTATTAAAGAGAGATATTGAGTAGTCGAAAATACACAAACAGCGTGCACTAAATGCCTTAAACCTACTCAACAAACGAAAATGGCAGCATTTTGAGCACAGTGGGGTGAACAGTTTATTAACGATCGGAAGGCTCGTTCGACCTATACTACTAGAAAGACAGCTCGATGACACTGAGAATATCCTAAGGGATTCCCTTCTACAAATTAGTAGAAAAACTTCAAATCATCGGTATAATTATATGCCAGAGAACGGCGGATTAAAGAAGAAGAAGGAAAGATTATGAAATATCCCAAAGTAGTACTTAGTGCAGACCGTACTCTAATGTCTCCGTACAGGGGAATCTCTCTTGCATCGTTTTTTGGTTGTGCGCCAGCGCTCGATCCGAATAGAAATCATAACACGTTCTGGTATCGTGTCCTAGGACAGCAGGTTACTCCGAAGGTACTATTTGACTTTATCTGCAATCCTATAGAGCAAACAGATGGACGTGCTAATTATGCTCCTTATGGTCTACGGAAAGTTGAAGCTGCTTTGGTGAGGGATGGTTATACCCGAGATCAAGTTGTAGTCGCACATCCAGATCATATTGAAAAATTTATTGGTCCAGAAACAGAAGTGGTCGGGACATATGAAATGGATCCCCTTGGCATGGGACCGGTAACTATGACTTTTACATACGGTAGGAAACAAATGTCTTATGACGAGTTTTACAGCAGAGATCTACATCAGAGGATTGTAGCAGCAAAACGAAAAAATGGAAGCAAAGCCAAAATACTCGCAGGTGCTTCTGGAACTTGGCAATATAATTATGACCCAGCAAAAATTGAAGAATATGATCTTTATGGTATTGTTGAAGGCGATCTTGGTGGCATAGGACCTGAGATCGATGGCACTGGTGGGAGATTCTTTGATGCCCTTATTAATGGAGAGATGGAAACAGCCAATCCATTCAAGAAGACAGAATTCAAAGTGGAGATTAAGGAATTTGCAAGAGATGGCAGAAAATACCATGGTAGATTCATCCACTGTTGGGATCAACCTTCTGTTGACGAGATTCCGAATATTATTAATCCAAGCATGCATGGTCAAGTTGAAGTTATGCGAGGCTGTGGTCGTGGGTGCAAATTCTGCGATGTGACTCTCAGACCATTGAGATATTATCCGGTTGAGAAGGTCCAGAAAGAAATCGAAATCAACATGAAATATGGTGGGTTAAAGAATGCATGGGTTCATAGTGACGATATTTTCGTTTATGGGTTAAATCCAAGGACAACAAAGAATATGCAGCCAAACAGAGAAGCTATCGAGGAGCTGTTCAAAGGTATCATGGCCACAGGTGTTGAACATACAAACCCCACACATGGAACCCTTGCTGGAGCAATCGCTGATGAAAGACTAATTCCTAACGTATCTAAAATTATCAAAGCTAGCCCATCTAATCATATAGGCATTCAATGCGGATTAGAAACAGGGAGTGTTAGGCTGATTGGAAAATACGCAGACAGAAAATTAGCTCCTTATCAACCAGCAGAATGGCATTGGGTTGTCAAGAATGCCGTAAAGACTCTCAACGAAAACTACTGGGTACCTGCTTTCACCATAATCATGGGGCTGAATAACGACGAGACTTCAGAAGATAGCTGGGAGACTATAAGGCTTATCCATGAGCTCGAAAACGAACAGCCAGATTCCAAGTTCACGGTGACTCCTCTTACCTTTGTCCCAATAGGGCTCTTGGAGAAATCCGCATTTTTCGATATCGGCAATTCAATTGATGCTTCAAAACTAGGGGTAATGTACAAGACATGGCAACACAACTTCAAGCATGGGATTCAGAAGTTTATGCGCAAGGTAGGTCGTGAGAACCCGATAAAGAACCTCTTCTTTGCAGCGCTGGCCAGATCATTAGGTGGGGTGCCGCTCGGCGCAATGGAGAGATATGCAAGGAAGAAGGGCCCGGAACACGAACGAGTAATTGAAACTATCAAGGCAAAATATTGGTAGCAGTTATCATACTATATCCTAGCTCGGAAACATCAAAATGTGAACGTGAAGTAGGAATTATTATCCCCGTATCCTAAGAGTAGGATTGTCGGATTAAGAATTAGTTGTTAATCTGTTTTCAGGTCGCTCTTAAGATTGCTAGTTGCCTTAACACTCTTTATTTGCATATCGTCGCTTCAGGTGATCAATTTCGATAACGTTGGCTTTGCATCTTTTCCCAAAGTTATCGGTTCCCCACCTTTTCGAAGAAATCAAACTGTGACTCCGTTCCCGCTCAGCACTTGATCATGGCATAGCATTTTTTCTGGATCCGATCACAACCTCTTATTTTTTGTACGCTTCTGTCGCAATTATTACCTTGCCGTTAATGGTCCACTTAACGCAGGTTGTATATTTGCAATGTCGACCGCCTGGTCCTTGTGCCCCTGGCATATCGATTGTTTGATCGTCAAAGTTATATGTCATCGCCATGTTCTTTTCTAACACCCTGTCAACGAGTTGACCCATTATTTCAGCCCAGTGAGTAGATGTTTCTTGACTTGAAGTGTCGCCTTTCTCACTCATAGATTATAAAAATAATGTGGATCGCTTCACATCTAAAACCATCTGCTCTGCCACGATGGAAAACAAAAATATTCTTGGGCCGTCCCGACATTTGCTCCGCTACTATTAGAGTCGATTCTTGGTCTGACAGGTATAATGACTTAATGAAGTCGGCCGCGTGATTCTCCAAATAAAACAATGCACCCAAACGAACTCGGTCAAACATATCTGCGGACCTTCGCTACAAATGCCTGTTTCTAAAAAATTTTTGCACTTCGAAGAATCAGACTACGCATACGAGAAAAACACAAGGCTAAAGAAGCTGCAACGTCAACCACACATCTTATGACCATCATGTCATTAAAAGAAGGGAGTTGCAAGATCACTTGCTATGCACCAGTATTTGAGCAAGTAAATTATCGTTGAAATTTGCCGGATCTGTCCTCCTCGTTCGAGATATCTTACGCCTGCCACCGGATAGTAGTAGCACCGAATTGTAGTACTACCTGTTTTGTCCTTGGGGTACTATCATATTAGAAAGCAGACAGTTAGATATATCTCTGACCGCCTTCTCGTATCGACGAATTCTCAGTATCTGTTTAAAAGCAAGGAAACGCAGCATCGGACCAACTTGCTACTCTCGTCTGCTAAAGTCAGGGCAGTCAATCAACCGAAGTCAGTGCTCAATACCCTCATTGAGGAGGGGTAGGTAGTGACGATGGGCGTGGTTGCAGCGTCGCTGTCAAATCCATGAACTGTCCATTTCTATTCACTGTAAGTTTCACGGTTTGCCCGACAGATTTTTGGGTTTCCATGTAATTAATGATATCATCAATACGTTTTACTTTGTGACCATCAACTGCTACGATTATATCGCCGACATGTGGATTTGAATTTACATCCTGGCTGACCCCATGCAGACCGGCCTTTTCAGCTGGACTGCCTACTTGTACTGAGCGGACTAGAACTCCCTTGTAGTTGATTGGTAAGCCTGCATTTCGTGCCAAGGCCGGAGTTAGGCTACCGCCAGATATTCCAAGCCAGGGGTGGGTATAAGTTCCGGTCTGGATGAGCGATGGCAGTATTCGCGTCATTGCGTTTGATGGGATTGCAAATCCTATCCCCGAGAATTCGCCCGTCGAAGAACTGATTGCAGTATTCATTCCTACTACTTGTCCTTGCATATTTAATAATGGACCACCTGAATTACCAGGATTAATTGCAGCATCAGTCTGAATTCCGTTTGGTATACCAAATTGGGTATCTGGGTTCGGCAGCAAACGTCCCGTTTGACTTACAATCCCAGTTGTCATGGTATCGCTAAGTCCAAATGGATTGCCGATAGCTATTACCTGCTGTCCAACCTGTAGGCTAGATGAGTTTGTAATTATAAGCGGAACGACTCTTTCAACTGAGAAATTATCTGTGATTAGTAATAATGCAAGGTCGCTAGAAGGGTCAGTACCTATTACCTTTGCCGTATATGTATTTCCGTCAACGAAGGTTACATCAACTGTTTTAGCACCGTTCACAACGTGATTGTTAGTAACGATGTGTCCTTGATTATCGTAAACAAATCCTGATCCCAACCTAGTAGAGGGGCCTTGCAAAGGGTTGCCGTTTATAATAATTTGCAGGTTACCGGTGTCGTTTACTCTGCTTGTTATCTGAACTACCGAGTTCTCGACTCTTTTGAAAATATCGGTAAGCAGTGGTGAGGCCGTGAGGTTTGCCAAACTAACATAATGGATATCAGAATTCTGACTACTGCTTTGAGGAAAAGGTAGGAGTTGACTCTCCAATGCCAGTTGCAATGTTTTGCTATAAACAAATAGCGATGCACGTGCTCCATGTCTCTCTTGAATTGTAGAGAACGCGCTAACAACACCAACCAATCTATTCGTGACATACTGAGAAATAAGCAAGACTAGTATGCTGACACTGAGTAGAATCATCATCTGTGTTTTGTTCATTACAGAATCTGCAAGGAATGAACTAACCAAGGGTTATAGATATTTTTCCAACGTATGATCCAACGGCTACTAACATCATTTTAGCTATTCGTGCGCCTAGTTACCCTTCGGATGTCACGAATGTTTGCATGTCCCGAACTCTACTTAACCGATCTAACAGATCTTTTATCTGCTCGTGGGTAGGTTTAAGAGCTTTAACTACAGCAATATCGACATTGAGATTCTGTAGTTCTGAATAGATTTCTCTATCTTCGATAGTATCAACTAAAGTAGTCAGATGAAATGGTTTTTGTATAACCTCTACCACCTGCATTAGATTCTTTATTGAATCGATAAGAGTCTCTTTGACAAATGCAGAAACGAAGATGACTCTTTGGTGTGGATTTATTGCTAGGATTTCTTTTGCAACTTCCATTCCGTTAATCTTCGGCATTTTATGGTCAAGGACCACGGCATCAAACTGAGGCGTCTTGGTTACGCTGTACCGCTTTCCAAATCTAGCGCGCTGGAATTCTTCGTGATAAATAGTTAGACATTCTTCCCCATCTTCGCTAGTTATGACCTCATGATGTCTCTTCTCAATCGTGTGCTTATACAATAATACAATATCCCTATCGTCCTCGGCGATCAATATTTTCATTTTTTCCCGTCATTTGGTACTTTAGTCAAGTATACACATTACCATATCATCAACCAGAATTATTGTTTGATTTGAAAAAATTGTATTCAATAAACAAGTGAATTTCCAAGCTCGTATATCAGTCAAGTGATAGCAAATAGATAACAAATTGATTAAAAATATTATTATTATTATTATTATTGGTATTAGTATTTGTGGCATTTTCATTTGATCGCTAGTCTCGTGATGCTGGGCTATTCTTTATCTACGAAGCGAGTACGGTCATAGTTATAATGATACGCAAGGCTCAAATCATGCACCACTGGGTTTTTTCTATTTGGTTGACGGATGTGTGAGTATAGCATTAGATATCACAGGAGCATATTGCATATTATTTTATTAGCTTGAAATTTGTCAAACGAGGCAAAATTATTTGACAATTAATGCTATCTAATTTTTTATTATCATTTGAGGAGACATGAATCCGTCGATCGGGGTAATCAAATACAGCTTGCATAAACAAATTAGAGAGTTGTACGAAAAGAAAGATGCTGTAAATACCGAAGTCGAAAAGTTGGAAATCCAGTCGCAGATAAATGCACTTTATGACAAGATCGAAAATCTGGGACTAATCGGCGACAATTGAGAAGACAGATCCGTATACCGAGAGAAGCATCTAGACTACCATAGAAGCGCCCGTCGTCCCGGGGCATCCCAACGCTACGAACTGCCGCCCGTATTTTCTAGATGTAAGGGCCCGATTTTCTAGGCTCTTGTACTAACTATTGCCAATATGCCAACAGCATTATTACGATATTGGCACTTCGGCGCGTTTATCGGTGGCTAGCAATATCTTAAAAAAGGTCTTACGACAGGCGGGGTCCGGCCTGTGGCGATAGCAATTCTTCATCTCAGCGTCGCAGACGGCAATGCTAGCAGGTCTATTAGCCCTAACTGCTCCACCCACTATTATGCCATTTTCCAAGATAGCCGACTGACTCTATAGTTTCAGCCGATGATATTCTCTTTCGACCCACTCAATAAGAGAGTTCAGATCATTGGCAATGAAGTCGGTACCTAAAGATTCGAGAGTATTTCGAAGCTCCGGTGTTGTAAATATTACTATCCTAACTTCTGCCTTTAGCTTCGCCTTCATTGCTCTAGTAGCTGCATACAAAAAACGCAATGAGCCTTCTTCGGAGGAGTAAATGCATACTATCAATAGACCTTTCTTCTTATCCCATAGCTTCATTATGTAGCGTTGGAAATCAATATCAAAAAAGGGATCGATGTGCTGTTCAACATTTCCGATGTACGATGTTTTGAATCCCAAAATCTGCAATGCAAGTGCTCCAATTTTTGCGTGATAGATCCGGTCTTCAGATGCCGTCACGAAAAAGGAATAAGCGCCACGTTTACTGCTGTCTGACTGGATGGTAAACTTCAATAAATCAATCAATTCCAGTATCAAATTTAATAGATAAATTCGTTCGGTCTTTCCCAGACGACCCCTATTGTATAACTCATTGACAGTGTTTACAGTGGGAACTATGATGTCTGTTAATAGTCTTAATAATTCGATGTTTGAATTAATCACACTTATCAGGATGTTTCGAGCCTGATCCCCGTCACCGATCACTATAGCATTCATAAATTTTTGTTGGACTTCAAGATAATCCACCGGGAATTCATAATCTGCCGTCCCCGGTTCTACAAACCACACATTTACAGAACCTACCCTCTTTTTCTTGATTAATCTCATCGTCGCCAATATATTTAGGTACTTGGTAATTGTCATCCTATTAATGCCCGTTGTTGACGCAAGCTCGACGCCGGATAAACCGATACTATTGTCTTGTAAAGCATCGATAATTTTACGTTTTACTTCATCCAAGGTATAGCGTCTGTACATAAACTCGTCAACCCTTCTGTCGAATAAAAAATTTTAGTGTCTTTTTAAAATTTTATTGTCTGTTTTTGGAAATTTGCGAGAACTGGAGATGAGTTCTGTTAGGGCATTAAATGCTTTTCCAACATCTGTCATCTTTACTAGTATAATGGTATCGGTATAGCAACTAACTGTATCTTCAATATTAATATGTCTTCTAGCAAGCTGATTGTAAAAAGCGATTGCGCAACCCGGCGTCTTGATAATTTGTTCTGGGCTATTAACAATAATTGCAGCCAAATCATCCTCAACCTCCAATATGTTATAATTCGCGAAAATTCCTTTTACTTCATGGAGTAAGGTGTCGTCAAATACGATAGTTGTTGATAATATACTCTCTGAAACACTGATAAAATTGTCACCGTATTGGGTTAGGGCCTTTGCGACCTTCTCGATACTTCTCTTGCTCTTTCCAGTACTTATCTTTGCGACGTCAGTTTTCACGCTGATAGTACTGTTTGCTAGGATAGTCAACATGGGTCGTACGGGAATATCGGAGAGCTTCCGTGAACGTTTAAGAGCGGTGATAATACTTTCGATCCTAATATTTCTGCCTAGGAGTCGGTTCACTTGTGGTCTGATTATCCTTGCCACCGCACTAATATTGCAGTAACCCCGTTCTAGAGAGTCTTGAAAAGAAAGATCATTATTAATAACCTCTTTTACTGCATGAGTTATCGACTTTCCGTTGACCGACATTGGTCAATAGATCACTAATCAGGTCAGTCATGACCAAAAAATATAAATGTAGCGTTGGGCGCTCGAAGCGCGTAATAGATGCCTAACGAGAAAGTTGTCCTAGCATATTCTGGCGGTTTAGATACTTCGGTATGTATAAGATACTTGCAAACATTGCATAAGTTGGATGTCATTAGTTTAACAGTAGACTGTGGACAGAATGAAGATTTTAAGGCGATCGAAAAAAAAGCCTTAGCTATTGGAGCAATAAAACACATTTTCGTAGATGGGAAGGAAGAGTTTGCCGACAACTACGTAATTCCCAGCATTAAATCAAATGGACTGTACGAAGACAAATACCCATTGGCAACCGCTCTTGCTCGGCCCCTCATTTCAGCTAAGCTGGTTGAAGAGGCGCACAACCTTCGAGCCACTGCCGTTGCTCATGGCTGCACGGGGAAAGGAAACGATCAGATTAGGTTTGATGTCACCATCCGGGCTCTCGACCCACATCTAAAGATTATTGCACCCATTAGAGATATGAATTTGACACGGGATCTGGAAATGAAATTCGCTCAAGAACAAGATATTCCGATAAGTTCTGAAGCCAAAAAATATAGTGTTGACCTTAATATCTGGGGCAGGGCGATCGAAGGAGGAATTGTTGAGGATGCTAACTCCGAACCGCCAACCGATGCATTTCAATTCGTAAAATTTGACAATGACAAAGCAGGTTATTTAGAATTAGAATTCGAAAAAGGTATTCCTGTTGCAGTAGACGGCCAACGCATGAAGATTATAAACTTGATAGGTTACGTTAATGACGTAGCAGGATCCTTGGGAGTCGGTATTGTGGATCACATTGAAGACAGAATGGTGGGAATAAAATCCAGGGAGATCTATGAAGCTCCAGCCGCCGTCGTAATCGTCGAGGCTCACAAAGATTTGGAGAAGATGGTTTTGAATAGTCATGAACTCCGTTTCAAACGTGTTGTTGATGAGCAGTGGAGTTGGTTAGTCTATTCTGGTTTATGGAAGGATCCGCTGCGATCACATTTGGATAAGTTTATAGATGCAACCCAAAAAAAGGTTAGCGGAAAGGTAAAATTAAAAATGCAGATGGGATCGCTTCGTGTAGTTGGAAGAGAATCGCAACATTCTCTCTATAGAAATGAACTAGCAACGTACACAGCTGGATCGACTTTTGATCAAAGTTTAGCAAAGGGATTTGTAGAGCTTTGGGGTCTACAGTCAACAGTTGCAAATATGATAGACAGGAGGCAGCGATTCGAGGACAACAAAAATGGAGGCGGAGCAGGTAGTTGAAGAAAGAATGCCAAGACTGTGGTGCTGACATAAATATTCCTGATGATGCACTAGTAGGAGAAATTGTGACTTGTCCTGACTGTGGTGCTGATTTTGAGATCGCTTCGAAGGCTCAGAAGATGGTAGATCTGAAACCGGCTGAAAATGTGGGTGAAGATTGGGGGCAATAGATGGTAGAACTTTGCGTCGTTTATGACAAAGTGCGCTTCGAAGAAAAATCTATTTACGATAAAGCTTTAAAAAAAGGAATAAAGACACGAATGATTGACGCAAAAAGCGTCACGATCTCAACAGATAGCAAACGAAAAGAACTTGCCTTAGGCGATGTAATCTTGCAAAGAAGTATAAGCCATTTTAGAGGCCTATATCTTACGGCGTGTATAGAATTTTTGGGCTTTTCTGTGATAAACAGGTTTAAAGTAGGTGAGACTTGCGGTAATAAATTGCTGACCTCACTTACCCTTGCAAAACACAAGGTGCCCACACCTAAAACCTACTTTGCCTACAGTGCCGGAGCTGCGATGGAAGTCATCAATAGGACAGGATTCCCGGTTGTTCTGAAACCGATCGTAGGATCGTGGGGAAGAGGAGTTTATCCATTACGAGACGAGGAGGTAGCTAATATGATAATTGAGATGAGGGAGGAAAACGATAATCCACTCGGCCGTATTTATTATATACAAGAAATGGTCGAACGGCCTCCGCGTGACTTAAGATGCATTGTAGTAGGAGACGAGATCATTGCAGCGGTATATCGCTATTCTGCTGAGAATGAGTGGAGAACAAACGTAGCAAGAGGAGGGAAGGCCGAGAACGCTCCTATCACAAACGAACTTAAAGAGATCGCACTGCGCGCTGCAAGGGCTGTAGGCGGAGGAGTGCTAGGCGTAGATTTAATGGAAGATAAACAAAGAGGGCTGTTAGTTCACGAAATTAACAATACTGTAGAGTTTCGGGGAGCGTCTAACGTTTCAAGTACCGATATTGCGAGTGCAATAATAGATTATAGTGTCGCGGTTGTTAAGAAGTAGACCAACATTGGTCACTAGTGGCCTAGAATGAACACTTATGACCAAAAAATATAAATTAAATATTAGGAACCTGTTCAACCAGGTGAACTTTATTTATACGACAAAATTCATAAGATCGGGCCTCTGCAGAATACAGGAGATCTCTCTAAATTGAAGGTGGGTGTTGTGGGTGCCTCCGGATATGTTGGCGGAGAATTGCTTAGGCTGCTAGTGTCACACCCCAAAGTCGAGATCAGTATGGTTATTTCCAGACAAAAAGCCGGCCAATATGTGCACCGTGTTCATCCGAGTTTGAAGGGTTTCATTGATCTTACCTTTTCACCTATGGATACCGAAAAACTGGCAAACTCTTGCGATATGGTTTTTACATCTGTTCCCCATGGCAAATCAAACGAGATTGTGAAAGAATTATACGAAAGGGGTATGAAGATTGTCGATCTTTCTGCGGACTTTCGTTTAAAGAATCCTAAGGATTATGTCAAGTGGTACGGGTGGGAGCATCCTTTCCCAGAGCTACTGGCAAAATCTGTCTACGGAGTTCCTGAATTTCATAGGCCCGATATTGAACGAGCACAGCTGGTTTCATGCCCTGGCTGTATGGCGGTGACCTCTTTGCTCGCCATAAAGCCGCTCCTAGAAAATAATATTATTGACACTGAGCACATAATAGTTGATAGCAAGATAGGCTCGTCAGGTGCTGGTGCCAAGCTAAGTTCGGGAACGCATCATGCAATGCGCTACGGAGTAATACGACCATACAAGCCGGCTAAGCACAGACATACTGGAGAAATCGAACAGGAATTAGGATTAATTGCTAAGAAGGCTATTAAGGTGAGTATGAGCCCTCATGCAGTAAACCTAGTTCGTGGAATTCTTACTACTAATCATTTGTTCCTCACTAAAGGAGCTTCTGAATTAGATATCTGGAAAATGTATCGAAACTCGTACAAGAATGAGCCATTTATTAGGTTTATCCGTGACAAGAAAGGCTTATACAAATTTCCGGATCCAAAATTCGTTGTGGGCTCAAATTTCTGTGATCTGGGATTTGACATTGACGACGATAATCAAAGGGTTGTTGCTCTGTCGGCATCTGACAATTTGATGAAAGGAGCAGCCGGGTCTGCGGTTCAGAATATGAATGTAATGCAAGGTTTTAACGAGACGGATGGTCTAAAATATACTCCTCTGACACCAGTATGATTGTAGTCAAGATCGGCGGAAGTATAATTGATGAACTCCATCCTACAACAATAGATGATATAAAAAAAACATCCGAAATCAGTAAATTAGTAGTCGTTCATGGCGGCGGAAAGGAAGTCACTCTCACAGCTAACAAACTCGGTAAGACGCAGGGGTTTGTTGTGTCACCCGGTGGCGTAAGAAGCAGGTATACAGACAAGGAAACTGCAGAAATCTACACAATGGTTATGGCAGGTAAGCTCAACAAGGTAATAGTAAGAGTGCTTCTGCGGCATGGCATAAAAGCAGCAGGTATATCAGGAATTGACGGCGGGGTCTTGAAGGCAGACCGCAAGAAGAAGCTCGTAATAATAAACGAGAAAGGTAGGAAAATGGTGATTGACGGCGGATATACAGGGAAGATAAATTCTGTCGACCCGTCACTAATAACTTTATTGTTGGAAAAGGAATACCTTCCTGTTATATCGCCGGTGGCCCTAAGTGAGGAATATGATTTTCTCAATGTTGATGGTGACCGGGCAGCTGCTTACGTAGCAGGAGCTCTGAAAGCTAACAAAGTTATATTTATGACAAATGTCAACGGCCTTAGACTAGACGATAGATTGGTAACACACATTACAGTTGAGCAGGCGAAAGCGGCCCTTCCACGAATAGGATTTGGTATGGAAAAAAAAGTCCTAGCTGCTATCGAGGCTTTGCAAATGGGAGTGAATGAAGCTGTGATCGCCTCAGGTCAAACACAAAAGCCCCTCTCAAAGGCGATTGCGCATGATAATTGTACAGTGATCACTCAGAAATGAACGGCGAAGATCAGTATTTAGCTCGCATTTACCAAAGATTTCCGGTTAACATTGCGAGAGGGAAGGGCGCAATAGTTTGGGATACTTCTGATAGAGAATATATTGATTGCATGGGGGGCTATGGTGTCGCTATTGTAGGGCACTGTAATGACAGGGTTGTGCGGGCTATCAGAACCCAAGTAGAGAAATTAATAGTATGCCATATGTCACTCTATAATGATACAAGACTTAAGTTCCTGCAAAAATTGGCCACCATAACACCTCCTGGCTTGGACAAGACTTTTTTCAGCAATAGTGGTGCCGAAGCAGTCGAGGCAGCACTCAAGTTCTCTCGCAAGTTCACAGGCAAGAAGGGAGTGATCGCCATGAATGGTGCGTACCATGGGAAGACCTTCGGAGCCCTTTCTGTCACACACAACGAAAAATATCGAAAATCGTTTCAGCCTCTCTTAGAGGGCATAAAATTCGTTCCATACGCCGATCCCAACAAAGTGGAGGATGCGATCGACGAAACTATAGGGGCTGTTATTTTGGAACCGATTCAAGGAGAAACAGGAATTATAGTTCCACCTGACGGTGTTATCCAAAGTATCCGCGAAATATGTAATCGACACAAATTAGTCTTGATATTCGATGAAATTCAAAGTGGGCTGGGTAGGACTGGGAAGATGTGGGCAGGACAAAACTGGAATACCGTCCCTGATATAATGTGTCTGGCGAAGGGCATTGCAGGCGGTGTGCCTATGGGATTGACATTCGCAAAGGCTGAAATTATCGAATGTATGAGAACGGGAGAGCACTCGTCTACCTTTTCTGGAAATCCACTCGCTTGCGCAGCAGGCTACGCTACTATTGAGGCGTTGACAGAAGATAAATTGGTTGAAAATGCTGACAAGACTGGTAGATATTTTAAAGAAAGCCTGCTTATGCTACAGGAGAAACATCGAATCATTAGAGAGGTTAGAGGTCTTGGTATGATGCTTGCGGTAGAGTTGCGTTTTGAAGTTAGGGATGTTTTGCTTGACGCACTACAAAAAGGTTTGTTGATGTTATACTCTGGAAGGAATATTATCAGGCTACTTCCGCCACTTGTAATGGATGAAAAAATAGTCTCGAACGCAATCCAAATAATTGATCTAGTTCTTACAGAAGAGGAGAAGAGACGGCATGTCCACTGACCTTGACTCTTTGGATGAAAAGATAGTAAGGATTTTGCAAGCAGATTCGCGACGGCCTTTCGTCGAAATCGCTGGCGAGATCGGGTTATCCGAATCTGCAGTCAGGAGGCGCGTAAAAAATATGGTAAATAATGGAGTTATTACGCAATTTACAATCGAGTTGGGTGCAAGCGGAAAGACGAGCGCGATAACGCTGGTATCAGTTAGTTCCACATCTGATACCTCCTCAGTTTCTTCAGAGTTAAAGAAACTCAGCGGAGTACAGGTAATTTACGAAATCACAGGACAATATGACATTGCGGCGATTCTTGCCGCTCCCACTATTAGCGAGATTAATAAATGCATAGACGATGTCAGAAAGACTGTAGGGGTCTCTGATACAAATACGGTGATTGTGCTCAAAACGCTGCGGTAGTCTTGCATCTTCTCGTCGATTAGAATTTTTCCCTCTGGTATTCAGACTGAGGTGCACCTAAACGTCGAAGAGCGCTATTAAAATTGTCGAAACCTTCTATTATAGTTGCGATAACATTTATATCATCTACGAAATAAGCGGAATCTAGTTATCGATGTCCCTAAATTCGGAGGATCCTAACTACTATGCACACATCTATAATGAGTCCGATAGCGCAAACAAGAAAATAAGAATTCTAGATTCTACGCTGAGGGAAGGTGAGCAGCATCCTGGAGTATCATTCAGCGTGAAACAGAGAATACAGATTGCGTGGATGCTCGATTCTTTTGGTGTTGATCAAATAGAGATTAGCCCGGTTGTTTCGCCCGATCACGCAGAGGCCACGAGAACTATAATAAGACAGGGACTCAGAGCAGATATTCTAGCTCACGTGCGGGCTATCAAATCTGACGTTGATATAGCTATCAGCTGTGGTGCGACGTGGGTTGCAACTTACATGGGAATTTCGGATATCCATCTCTCAGCAAAATTAAAGATTACCCGAGAAGAGGCCAAAATTAGAGCGCTGGAGGTTGTTGACTATATCAAGTCTCATGGTTTGAAAGCTAGATTCACAATGGAAGATGCGAGCAGGACTGATCCAGTTTTCTTAGTAGATATGTGTAAAGAAATTAATCGTCTGGGTATAGAACGAATTAGTATTCCCGATACTGTTGGCATTATGAGACCAACCGGAATGCACAACCTTGTAAAGATGGTTCGCGAAAGTATTGATATGTCAAAAAGCTCCTTAGATGTTCATTGTCATAACGACATAGGTTTAGCCCTAGCTAATGCGTTAGCAGGATGTGATGCAGGAGCGGATCAGATTCACACCACAATAGACGGATTGGGAGAGCGAACAGGTATTCCTACATTGGCTGAAACCGCCGTCGCTCTGATGTTGATTTACAAATCAAGCAACGACCTACGCTTACACATGCTAAAAGATCTTTCGAGGACAATTTCTCAGTATACAGGTGTAGAAGTTCCCGCAGCGAAGCCAGTTGTAGGTGACAGCGCGTACAAACACAAAGCAGGTACCCATCTTGCAGCAATTTTGAGGAATCCATCAGCGTATGAAATTCTGGAGCCCAAAACTGTCGGTAATAGACGCAAGATTGTATTTGGTGAGCTTGCCGGTAAGAATGGTGCAGCATACTTGTTAACGATGCTAGGACTAGAAACCAGCGGTCATGAAGCTGAGACTCTAGCTCGTGGATTAAAGCAACTTCGCATGGGAGACATCTTGGAATTGTATCTCGATGAGAAACTTGAGAGAAAGATACTTAATGATGCTGCTCCTAAGATAAATTAAGTAAAGGCTTAGGAGGTAAGTAGTGCCATGCTTAAGTGTCCTGAATGTGATGCAGAAATCAAAATACCTTCGGACTCTATAGAAGGTGAAATCGTAACCTGCCCTGACTGCGGTGCAAGCTACGAGTTAGTAAAAGTTGGAGACAAATTTGATATAAAACCAGCCCAAGTTGTCGGCGAGGACTGGGGCGAGTGACACCAGGGACAAAACCAATCTCTTCTCTTACCATTCTTTACGACAATATGAGATGGGAAGAAAAGGCCCTATACGAGTCGGCAAAAAAACGTGGAATCCAAGTCGACAATGTTAATTGTAAAGATCTATATATCGATCTTAACGAAAAGAATTCTAGTTATAAGAATAGAATCATTGTTCAACGTTGTGTGAGCTATTTTAAAAGTCTTCATTCAACTGCTGCACTGGAAGGTCTCGGAGCATGTGTGGTAAATCCATTACAAGCAGCCGCGACTTGCGGAAATAAATTATTTGCCCATATGAGGCTCATTAATGCAGGTGTAAAAACACCAAAAGCTATTTCCGCTTTTTCTGAAGAATCTGCCATCGCCGCACTCGACAATTTTGGATATCCTGCGGTTATCAAGCCCACTATCGGGAGTTGGGGTCGACTAGTTGCTCTCTTGCGTGACAAAGATGCTGCCAAGGCAGTGATAGAAGATAGGATGCATATGTTTCCGCTTTATCATATTTATTATCTAGAGGAATTCGTAAAGCGCCCCCCAAGAGACATCAGAGCTATCGTGGTAGGCGATGCTGTCGTAGCTGCAATTTATCGATATTCTAATGAAGGAGACTGGAAGACCAACATGGCACTTGGCGGCCGAGCAGAACAATGTCCAGTGTCAACGCAGTTAGAGGACATATGCATAAAAGCTTCACGGGCGATGGATGGGAAGATCGTCGGCGTTGATTTAATGGAAAGCGATGAAGAAGGGTTGATGGTTCACGAGGTGAACAACACAACAGAGTTTAAGAATACGGTTAAAACGACTGGTGTTGACATACCGGGATTAATGATCGACTACTTGTCCAATCTTGGAAAATAACGCAAATTGGTTTCCCCTAACTATGCTGTCGAGTTATTGCTGCGGACTCTACAGTTGTACACGCCTTCGCGATCAGAAGCTTCGTTGGCGAACATGCTCAAGGAGACCTGCGTTAGCGAGCTGGGATTCGAGCAGGCCCATATTGACAGTGCGGGGAACCTTATGGCCATTAAAGGAGCAGGCGATCCCAAAATAATGCTCTGCGGCCACATGGACACTGTCCCAGGAGAAATCCAGGTAATGGTAAAAGATGGTTATATTTATGGGCGAGGTGCATCTGACGCGAAGGCCGCTCTAATCGCAATGTTGTTGGCGGCTTCTGAATTTCGAAAACAAAGAGGCACCATCATATTCGCTGCGGTCGTTGACGAAGAAGGGAATGCAACAGGAGTCAAGCAGCTCGTAAAAAGCAAACTTCCGTTTGACTACGCAATTTTCGGAGAACCAAGTGGGACACAAAATATCACTATAGGATACAAAGGTAGACTAGCAATTAGACTTACCTGTGACGTAGGCAACAGCACTCACGCAAGCGCTCCTTGGCTAGCAAAAAATTCAATCGAAGAGATATATGACTTTTGGAAGGCGATCAAGTCCGAAATCTCTGTGGCCGGAAATGACAGCAGGAGTAGGGCAAATTCAATAAGTTGTAGTCTTACAGAAATTACAGGCGGCTCCAGCCACAATGTCACGCCTCAGAAATGTAAAATAACGGTGGACATGCGCATTCCTACGACCAGTAGTTGCGACATCGTACTGGAGCAACTGAAAGGAGTCATTGACAGGGTTGCCGCTGACAAATCAGTCAAAGCAACGTATAGAATAGAAGACAAAACAGAACCGTTCGAAGCAAACCATTCTTCACCCCTTGTCAGAGCTCTGTCTCTTTCTATCCTCGAGGTTTGTAAGACTCATGCTATTCTTGTACGCAAAACAGGAACAGGCGACATGAACGTATTGGGAACTGCATTCAATGTCCCAGTCGTTACGTATGGACCGGGGGAGCCACATTCCTCGCATACAGCAAATGAGCATGTGAAAATTACAGAATACATCTCTAGCATCGATGTATTCAGCAGAGCCTTGTTTCACATATCAAGACTTCATAACAATACCAAAACCCAGACCTTAACTGAGGATAAAATATAGAACGGAGGAGATATTTTCCTCGTATGCTTCGATTTATTGGTCTAGGAATTAACGGCTACAAAACTATGAGTACTCATGTACTAGAGATTTTGAGGAACTGTAACACAATATACTTGGATAAATTTACAGGTTTTGTTTCAGACGATGATCTAAAGGAATTGAGGTCACTTGCAGAATTACACGATTTTGAGATCAATATACTTCCTGCAGAAAGATGGTTTGTTGAAGACGGACGGGATATTCTTGAGCAGGCACGAACAAGTGATTTAGTTCTGTTAACATATGGAGACCCCTTCATCGCTACTACCTTGATAGAACTCTATGTGAGGGCTGTCAAAAATTCAATAAAGGTAGATGTCATTCACGCTGCATCTGGCATTACATCCTTAATCGGTGAGGCCGGTCTCCACATATACAAGTTTGGAAGGATAGTCACAATTACGTCTGAACCATTATCAACTGTTAGTGTTTACAATGCAATTTTCGAGAATTTACTCGGAAGAAACCATACACTGATATTGACTGAGTATAATAATGAGCACGGTAAATTGTTCTTTCTAAATCCAAATTCGGCCTTTAAAACCCTGTTGCAAGCAGAAAGGGACTTCAGGTTCAAGGTTTTCTTCGAAGATACATTTGCAATTGTAGCATCTAGAATCGGAATGCAAGATCAAAAAATTGTATCCGGCACGGTTAGATCACTTAATGGTATAAACTTTGGACAAGGACCGCATTCCATAATCATCACCGGTGCTTTGCATTTTACAGAAGTCGAGGCTCTAATGACTCTGACTTACAATCTGAATGAACCATTGGATAATACCGCAAATATGCAGAATCTTTCAGCCGGCATGATTGCACGTTATGCTCCCAAAGCTAGACAAGCACTATCCCAGCTGAAACGCATTTCTAGCACAGATAATGGGATATCTGGTAACAAGATCAATATGGAAATTCTAGCCAACGCTGAATGCTATATTGACGACGCTGAAAGATTCCTACGGCAGGGAAAACCTGAATTGGCTGTTCTGAGCATTGGTTATGCAGAAGGTCTTATTGATGCAATGCGTGTGAAGAAGGGAATCGATCCATAGATGTCTTAATGAGCATTCCTTTAACTTGGAATCAGACTATTAGGAGTTCTATCATACACGATGCAAGAGAGAGAAACATGCAATGTAGAATTAAGCTTTCGTGCCGCTAATTTTTATGTTGTATTTGAAAACAAGTCCAGTTTACAATGCTGCGATTCAATGGCTGTCATGTAATTGGACTAAGTCCTTGGAACCTTCTCCTTCTGGATAACGTTTATCAGGGGCATGAACTTGTTATCTTTTGATAAAGCAGTTTTCATTGCACTATCGACTACATATATTGCATCGTCGGAGCTATCGTTTGTCTCGTTATATGCATTGCTCATAAGCATGTTTGATGTACTATACATCTCGGCAAGCCTGAAGCCAAGGACCTTGGCATTCCATCTTAACTCATCATAGAGTTGCTTTACATTGGTCTCCTTAAGCCATTCTCCCTCTTTCGAACCCCTACGGATCTCCGCGAGAGTAATGAGTTATTTCGGAGCACCTTCTGAGATAGCTGGTAGTAATGGAATGGAAATGTACACTCCCACTCTTTATAGTATTTGTTTCAATACCATGTTACCCTTATATTTTACAAGTAATATAGGTGAATAGTTCATTACGCTAGCTCCTCAAGAGATAAGATCTTCCTTCAACTATCTCATTAACGAGATTGAACTCCAGAAGTCTGTCTTTCTATCCTCGTCCTTTGTTTGTGGCTTCAAAGATAAGAAGAAAATCTATTGACTCGATTGTGATCATTGATTATCTTGAAAAGAGATGACCTCTCTGCGCCACCAAGATCGAGTCTTTGATATCTAGATAATTCGGATAGATATCCGAAGAGGGCCATATGTGAGGGCATGTATCATAATGTTCACAAGCTCGTCTTTTATTCGGTAAGCACAGGTGAAACCAGAGTCAAGATGAAATATTTTTACGACTTCTCTAAGACTCCGAGAAAATTGTTAAATGTTTTTACTGTTAATAACATTTAGCCTATGCGGTACAAGGTTATAGACGATAATATTGTTTACCGTCTTCGCGGCTTTATTAGCATGCTTAACGAAGAATCAGAAAACGGATCGGTCATAGTGGTAGAAGGAAAGAGAGATGCAAGAGCTTTGGCTAGTGTGGGGTTTAATGGAACCTTGACAGTATTCAGTCGTTTTAAAGGCGTAGCAGACTTTGTGGATAACCATTGTACGTTTGGAAAAAAGATAATTTTGCTTCTTGATATGGATAGAACAGGAAAGCATTTAACAAGCAAACTCCTGAAGCGTTTGCAGTTCAACGGAAATAACGTGAGCTTATTCTACAAAAGTGCGCTAGCAAGGATATGTAATGGCAAGATTAGACATGTAGAGGATCTTGTGGCATATGCGCCATATTTTTCTGGAATTACTGGCAATCGAAAAGACCTGTACTTCTATATGTGAACGCATCAAGGGCATATAGAATTAGACAACTATATCCAAGTGACGTGGTCAAAGCACTTATATTCAAGCCCACTCCCCCATAAATTTACTTAATAGTAAATATGAGGTTATGAAATTGCCTAGCACGGGTATCGTGAAGTATCACGTTAAACTAAAGTTCGAGGTTGATGGACTTGTTGAGAAAGCAGATATAATTGGAGCGATCTTTGGGCAGACCGAAGGTCTTCTTGGACCAGAAATGAATTTGAACGAATTACAGAAGGTCTCAAAGGTAGGAAGGATCGAAGTTAATGTGGACACGAAGTCAAATATGGCAAAGGGCGATGCTGTAATTCCCATGAGCACCGATATTTCAACAGCCGCACTAATAGCAGCTGCTATTGAAAGCATTGACAAGGTTGGGCCGTTCCAAGCGAAATTCGGATTGAGTGGCATCGATGATATCCGCGCGATAAAGAAAAAAGTTATTGTCGACAGGGCCAAGAAGATCGTGCAAGAGTGGGCTACAAAGACTATCAGCGAAGGAGAGGAAATGCTTAAAGACGTTTACGACGCCAGCAAACCCGGTAAGCTTACTGCCTTTGGAAAGGCTCAGCTCGCTTGCGGAACCGGGGTATTTGATTCTGACTGGATTATTCTTGTAGAAGGGCGTGCAGATGTGATCAATCTGTTGCGTGCCGGCTTTGACAACGCGATTGCCATCGAGGGAGCAAAAATCGATGAAACCATCATCAAGCTCACTGATGGCAAGAAAGTAATCGCCTTCCTCGACGGCGATCGAGCAGGAGACTTAATTCTTAAGGAATTACATGGCGTGGTAAATATCGATAAAGTGCTGAGGGCCCCCACGGGCAGAGAAGTTGAGGAATGCACGCCTCTGGAGATCGCAGAGATATTGAAAGAAGGAATGCTATTTGCAGGTGCGAATGGGCAAGAAGGGCGTGTAATCATACCTCAGCAGCAACAGACGGAAAGGAGACAAAACACTAAAAGAGACAGACAAGAACAAGGCATGGGAGAAGAACGAGAAATACAAGTTAATTCAGGCGGCTCGAGCGTAACCGTCTCTGAAGATAATGCAGATATTCTTTCGGCCGTCAAGGAGGTCTATCCACAAATTAACGAAACCCTAGAAGCCGTAGTATTGGATGGTTCGATGAAAATACTACTTAAAGTTCCTGTTTCCGATGTGGTCAAAAAGTTAGATAGGACGGAAGGGGCAAAGATGCTGGTATTAGACGGCATTGTCACACAGCGCCTGGTGGATGCTGCTGATAAAGTCGGAATCGAATATATCGTCGGCCATAGAACGGCCGATTTGAAAAAATCTACGGACGTTCGCGTCAGAACTTTTGGCGACATGGGAATCAATAACTAGATAGGATGTCAGAAATTAAGTTACAACACATCCTAACTATGACCGAGCTCCTCCTGTTAGGCGCCAAATACAGCTTTGTCGAATTGACTACGACTGATTTAGGTAAGAATATAATGAAGTCACAACAAGCAGCTTCTAAACACTTGCAGGAGTTAGATGCTGCAGGATATATAAACAGGGTCAGAAGGGGTCAGAAATTCAGAGTAAAATTGACAGATAAAGGATATTCAGCAATCGAAAAATTGTTTTCAACTCTGAAGACTGCTATTGAATCGACCCCTCCTACTACGATTAGCTTTGAAGGAAGAGTCGTTTCAGGCATGGGCGAGGGTGCGTATTATATGTCCTTGGGAGGATATCGTAAACAATTCTATGAGAAACTAGGGTACGAACCGTATCCTGGCACATTAAACGTGAAACTCGTTGACAAAATCTTCAGAGACTCCCGACGTGAAATCGGCAAGTATCCTTCGATTTTTATTGATGGGTTCAGTGACACTAAAAGAACGTATGGATGGGCAAAATGCTATCTTGCTCATATAAATGACGGAGCAATCAGGAATGCGGCCGTTTTAGTATTGGAACGCACTCACTATGATGAAAGTATGCTCGAAATAATAGCACCGGTTTCGATAAAGGATACGGTTGGGATCCATAATGGAGACAAAATCAAGATAAAAATGTTAATCTAGCCTTTTGAGCGAACAATTCGATTAGAAAATTGCACTCAGGTATTCTTAAATCCTATAGAAAGATTCACCAAGATAATCTTTTATCTCGGAGCTTTTTGTGCCCGGTACTGGAGTATTAAGCCTTACAACCCTTACGTTCAAGTTTCTTTTCTGACAATTATCTGCGATATCCTTTTCGCTATGAGCTTGGTCGTAACCTAGAGCAATGACGTTTGGCTTGATGTGTTCGACGGTCTCATACAGCGTGCCCTCCCGCCCTAAAATAGCCAAGTCGACAAGACGTAACGACGATACAAGTTCCGCCCGTAGCCTCTCATCATGGTAGATTCTCCGGTCTTTCTTTATCATTGCCGCGGTGGAGATTCTTGCAATGACGACGATGAGAACATCGCCTTGCGCTTTTGCTGCTTTAAGCGTATGGATGTGCCCCGGGTGTATTAAGTCAAAAACTCCGCCAACCAAGACTACCTTAAATGCATCTCTGCCTAGGAAAGTTAACTTGGGCATGTCACTTTTTTCGACAAACCCCAGGTCTACAAGTTTTTGGATTTTTTCATTATAGATCTCTCTAGGCAAAGGCAAGCGAGATCTGAGCCGGTCTAGAGCAGCAACACTTGGGTCCAAACTGCTTAGGTAGAATGACCCGAGAATTGCTTTATCTAACGGATCCATTATCTCTTATGTCCTTATTCAATGTTATATATTGGCTAGTTC
>DAOM01000335.1:9308-9525 GCA_002501855.1 Candidatus Nitrosopolaris nunavutensis | reverse complement strand
GTATAAGAGACAGCCTTACAACACAAGGTAAAAGTACATTAAAAATATTGGTGGAATGATTCACCTAATCTACAACTGAAATGTTACCACCGCATAAATGTAGTTTCTATAGGTTGTAGTAATTGATAGGCCGCATTTCTAAAGTTGTCTTCTATCTGAACACTTTGGTTGACCAAGGTTGCGTAGTAATCTATTGTATTCAATAGATTATAATAAA
>DAOM01000335.1:7651-9012 GCA_002501855.1 Candidatus Nitrosopolaris nunavutensis | reverse complement strand
TGTATTCAATAGATTATAATAAATACAGATATAGAAATAGATTGTCTTCACCTGTTTTCATAGATCTGGAATGATTGCTTATGTGTTTGAAAACAGGCCTTGAAATTTGCATATTGAGATACTTATGAACTTAACTTTTATCGTTCTCGGTTGCGTAGTCCCACTGTACGACAATGTGTAGCCATAACCGCATAGAATCAGGCGATGGTTAACAGCCAATTTAGAAGTAATTTAGAAGGAACGCCTCGTTAATACTCGCTATACAAGATAGATGGATTAATAGGTGGGTAGATAAATCGTCCTTATCTTCTATTCCGCCGCCTTCTAGCCTCTCTACGCAAATACTTTTCTAGCTCTTCTGGAGACAGATTTCTTAATTGATTGGTATTTAAGTCAAGGCCAAATTCTGTTACTCCGGCTCCAGAAAAGTCTTTATCATAGTCTCTACCCTCACCTTCTTTTCCTTCCTCGTCAAAGTAATCGGACTCTTTTCTTTTTCTCATTGCTTATGTTTGACTTGACCTTATGTCTATTTTAATTACAGTGAAATCCTCTTTCCCAGATCATGCACACATATTGCACAGTTCTATATGGTATTAGGTGTTAGAAATACTGGGTTCGTCAGAGCCGAAGTATGGTAAGTCGATTTTTACTGTTCAGCACTTTTGAGATTGCAATCTATCTGGCATAATTTTAGAATTGCAGGGCGATCTTCAGAAGTCGCTTGAGGAAACGCCGACTAAGAAGAATTCAATCTTCTTATACTTAATCTACACCGCAGCTTTTGACTGTTGAAATACACGAAAACGCACAAGTCACCTAAATGATTATTCGTCATAGATAACAGGGTTCTTTATATACATTACAAGTCGTGTATGAATTATGACAAAAGTCGAAATTAAATGCACTGAGAATGGGCCTAACTTGATAGTGGTAGATGGCAACGTGTTTGCTGCGATGTGTAGATGCGGTGCATCTGACAGTAAACCGTATTGTGATGGAGCTCATGCAAAGATAGGATTCAAGGCCGACGCAAAAGAGCTACGGGTTTTAGGGTAACATTAGTCGTTTTTAGCACGATATTCTCGCCATTGTGCGGAGCCATTTTTTGAATACCCTACTGCTTAATGGACATCACTACACCATTACAATTACTTGATCCGTTCTTCCTATGTTTCATAAATGACAACCATGACGATCATCAATTCCGTTAATATCGATCTACAATTGCTTATGCTCTTCATCATTATAACATATAGCAATAACACCTGATTAACCGGTATATTCATCTGCAAAGTTTTAAAAAGAATCAAACTCTATGCGGCACCATATAGGCACACCTTTGACAAGAATTTTTCCTT
>DAOM01000335.1:0-7311 GCA_002501855.1 Candidatus Nitrosopolaris nunavutensis | reverse complement strand
CTTAAGACAGCACCCAAAACTAGGTGGTTCGTAAAGAAATAGATCTAATAGATGGTGATTCACTAATCTAGTATAGTGTACTTGTTACGTATAATCAGTGAAGTTACGTTATGGATAGCAGATTACCAACTTGTAAGTATTTTCCTAACTAACTATAGAAGGGTAACTATTTAAAATTAGACGTTGTAATAATGGTTGATATATGCCGACAAACCCAAACACTACTAATGCAGCAACGGCTACTACTCGCCAACTAATAAATCCGTCAAAATGTAATATCGAAATGAAACGCTGTCCTATAAACAATACATTCAAAATTATTGGCAAGAAATTTACAATTCTGATTCTAAGAAATATGATAAATGGAAAGCAGAGCAGGTTTAACCAATTGTTAAACTCTATTGAAGAGAGTAATCCAAAAACTCTATCTGCAAGGTTGAGAGAAATGGAAAAAGATGGTTTGATAATACGTAAAGTGTACCCACATGAAAAACCTGTGAGGATAAAATACTATCTTACTGATAAGGGGTTAGCATTGCAACCTATTCTTGATATCATGGCTGCATACTCTATGAAATATTGTAGTAAGGATGTGTTCAAAGATGCAAAACCAAGACAGTTCGAGCAAGTATATCGCAGGGAGGTTGCTGAAGTTCAGGTTAGCAAACTGTTCAGTTAATAATTTAGCCGTCTTGTTACCGTAAGATTATTAAGACCTACTTCAATATGGCTTCTAAAACAGCCACAATATTAGCAATTTCGATATGTTATTTCTATTCAGACGGCAACTAATTAATTTATATGTAGTTACTATGCTATAGCCACTTAGGTGATACGATATAATTCATGTGACGAGCAATTCATGGGACACAGACGTAACAAAATCAGATTTACCTGTCCTCGTTGATTTTTGGGCTGAATGGTGCGGACCATGCAGGATGGTTGGTCCAGTAGTAGAGCAACTGTCACAAACCATGAGCGATAAAATAAAAGTAGCTAAACTAAATGTTGATGAAAATCAAGAAATTGCAATGAGATATGGTGTCCGCTCTATTCCTTCTCTATTACTATTCAAAGCCGGAAAAGAAATCGCAAGAACCGTAGGTGCAGCTCCCAAAGAAGCATATCAAAAATTCATAGAAGAATCACTTCTCAAGAACCAATCTGTTGCTGGATAAATTCTTCTTTTTTATTTTATTTTAGTTTTATGATGCTCAATAAAAAGACGACCAACTCTTACTTATTTTGATCCCGTAATTGGACGGTTGTTATTAATATCGTGCAGGGTTTTCCGCAACTTTCTCACAAGGCTATGGTTCCACTAGTGATTCATACAAACATGCGTTATGCGCAGCAAAGATACTAGACTTATCTCAAAAAGGTGTCATACGCGATACGGGGGGGCTTTAATGGAGGGATGCTAGAATGTACGCAAATGAAATCTACGAGCTCTATTTACGGGGATGTCTTATCTGCACATCAAGAATAACTGCTTGAACCCAAAATGAGAGAAGTCAATATTGAATGCTCTATTCAAAAAAAACCCATATTTAAGACTGAACTAAATTATTGATCCAAAAAACAATTACCGGCAATTCACATCATAACATACTTTAGCTGAACTAGTTTCTGCTATGACATCGACATGATTGCATACGATTAACGTATGTAATTAGTCGTTGTTTTAACCTTGATAATTATTGCGATATTCATCATGTTATATTAATGACGTTCTTATTTCAACTCTTGTTTATAGTACCTTTGGCTACGAAACAAGAGACGGATAGACAGGAAATTGTAAGTCATACGTTATAGTAAGCATTGGTTATTAGAATGAAGGTATGCCGTTTATGCAACTATAAGTGTCACCAACAATGACCTAGTAGCAAATTTACAATGTGTTATACTTGTAACACTTTAATTTGATATGAAGAACGTCTACAGAAGGTCATGTTATACGTCTACTAGTACAAATAAATTGGACGCCCTTGATCAGTTAGCGGATCTATCGAATTTATCAACAATTTCACTCCCATATCACGGCTCAAAACTAGTTTCGGTATAGCAAAGTATCATCCTTTTCCTCCGATAGAAGGACCGATGTCATCATCAAAATCAATATCAATATCACTATCATCAACATTCCTATGCCGTTTCTTTTATATTATTCTTCATCTTCTTTTCCTTATCTGTCCCGACAGTTACTCCCGAAACTATAAGTCAAATTAGATGAAACCTTATGGTATTATCTCTTATGCCTTATGCCAGAAATTCTTTGGGATGGCTTTAGTATCAGATAGATACTTTATGGAAAACGAGGTTTCTGGATTCCCTTGCAGAGTGTATTAATTTGATATATTTCACGTTAATATCGTGTAGCTAGGATGGCTTCGTGTGTCCCATAGTGATACTTCTAAATCCAACACTATTTCTATTGCCATTTCTTCGATTTCCTCTTCTATTCCCTGAGGAATATTTAAAGTGCCAGTGGGCTTTTTAACAAATGAAATTGTTGCGTGCCCTATCAGATAGTCGTATAGGGAACGTCCTGCAATTTCTGTATAAGATCCCGATATAGTGTAATTGTATAGCCTTGATCTTTTAATTCACGTATCATCTCCAATTGATCTTTTAGAGCACTGGGCGGGTCACGTGGATGCGAAGCGATTCTGATCATTTTCTGTCTTTGTGCATCGTCTAACAGTTCGAAGCGTCTTTCCTCTGTGCCGATCCTTACAATATTCTGGTCCGGATGTCCCGTCAAGTCCCAACTTAACACTTTTGGAACTTTGATTTTCCTAAACGGCCTCTGTGAAAGCAGGAAGAATTCCTCCTGCATTTCTCCTAAACCAAATCCTAACTTCTCCAATATCTCAATAGAGCCACTGCTTAGTTTCCATTGCGGTGGCACAAATACATTAGTCTTTATTCCTACCTGTTCAAATATCTCTAAGCCTGCTCTTATTTCTTCTTCTGTAGTTGCTTTTGACTTGGCATGAAAATCGTCCATCTGACCGTTTCTGTCTTCATGATAAAGACCATGTAATACTATTTCACATCGTTTGTATGACTTGAGTTTATCCACGAATTCTGGAAACCTTCCAAGGTCCTCCGTATGATGATAAAATGGAATAAGTCCGACATTGAAATTTATTTCCAAATTCTCAAATGCATCTGTATATTCGAATATCCTTTTTGAGAACGCAGGCGCGGCATCATGAAGCGTCACAACTGCTAAGTTGTTTTCCATCGAATGACTAGTCATTTCTTGCTCTCCTTATTGTAAAAGTCCAAAGTCTAACCCTATTTATACTCTAATTATATGCCAATCTCTCTGGAGTGGTGTTCGCATATCTTTGCTACGTCTGTTATCTTAAATGGCGGCTTTACATTATTGAAATCCATACTTATTGCTCTGTGAATTTGTCTATGTATTGTGCATACTTGAAAAATGTACACATTTCGTACAGACTCGGGAAGGGTCAGTTATCTGATTGTACACCCGTTGTCCTTCTGTTGTAGCTGTATCGCTGACTATAATTCTCGAAGTCATTTCTTCCTTTCCTCATATATGCTGCCGTTCTTCTTTTACTTATCAATAGTGAGGATATGATCACTTGTGGCTCCTGATCCTTCTACCATTAATTTACCTGAGTAGCAGTATTTCACCTACATGCAGGTTTGGATTGAGAATTTGCCAAAATACCGTAATAAGGTCAGAAATGTATCTTATGGGAAATATACATGTGACATTACACTCGAAGGTACATCGTCAGTTCGGGTCGAAACTTACCGCTTCATCGGTTCCCGCGGATTCACTTCTTAAGGAA
Organism: Candidatus Nitrosopolaris nunavutensis; assembly: GCA_002501855.1. GTDB lineage: Archaea > Thermoproteota > Nitrososphaeria > Nitrososphaerales > Nitrososphaeraceae > Nitrosopolaris > Nitrosopolaris nunavutensis. The sequence goes on along the minus strand of DAOM01000335.1, from coordinate 3,481 downwards.
CACCTCATCGAACGAGGCGGATATAACCACGCCATATCAATTTGGTAGTAGACGAAAATCTATAGTCAGGTTGAGTTTATGAATTTGATTCCGACATAACAATATTCCCTTTGTCCCTTTACCAGTTTGCGTTCCTTCTTTATATGCTGCTGAGCCAGTTCCATTCCGAATACGTTAACAGCCTTGACAGTTATACCGTTCTCTTTACAGTATACAACGTAATCATGGTAAAGGTCTCTGCAGATTTCATAGCGTTCTCTGTCAGAGACATCGACTTGACATCTTTCCCTCACAAACCGCTCCGCTGTGCTAGCATTTAGATTATACTCCTTCTCGATTGTTTCAATGTCGTCCGTGTGGATAAACCCGTTATCCTTGATTAGTTGTCTAAGTGCGACTAATGCCAGATTCAACAATCCTGAGAATTCAGCCTCAGTCGTAAGTTTATCAATTAGATTGGTGTCCTTATCCTCACCATCAAAAACCTTCTCAAAGAAGAATATTATCCATCTCCGGTAATAGGCAAACGTTTTATCATCTGATTGCGGAATTTCGTTTGCGCTAAAAATTAATTTGGCGTAATTCGAAAACTCGAACGGCTGACCATACTTCTTTTGCGCTCTAATGAAATCTCCGGATACCAGCATCTTGAAATTACCAGTCGTAGTTAATCTGTCTGATTTCAAATCTGCGAAGGTATTGGCAAGTTTTCCATATAGTCCTGCGATTGCAAACCTCTCTTCGTTTATGTCTTGCAGGCTCACATGACTTACGTTTTTGAGTCCGAGGAAACGATGCAACAACAACAGTCTCAAACTCAGACATGTTCAGATGGATCAGTAATTCCAATTACTGATACCTGTCCATTACAGCAATAACAGCAACCACAAGACCAACAACCACTTTCTGACAATCAGATACCACCAGATAACATCAATAATCCAACACCGCCACCAGACAATAGCAACCCTCCACAAGACAACAACAATGATAATCCCCAACCGACAGGACCATAAGACATGATTACAAACGAAATTGATACCCTAAGATGGGACACGGACAGCAACCACGAAAAGAAGAGATTATCTGTGGTCTCTTTTTTTTCAAACGGCATTCTTTGTTCATTTACACTTGCTCTTCCCTGTCTCTTTATTTTATTTATTTCCGCGAGGAGGACGATAGTCTGGTGTTAACGGATACGCTATGCCCATACAATGTAAAAGAAATGCGTCTGCAGTCGCGTTGTCCTTTGCTGTCCCTGGAAGATATATTGTTGCTAGGAATGTTGCTACGGCTATTTCAGCGACGGCTACTGCTGCTAGGGCTATTTTTACTACGCTTGAGCCTTGTTTTCATATTCCACATATATTATAGATATAGGGGTTCTGTCGGTTTCCTAATAATTGGTGATTTAACATATTTTTAATAAGGCAGCAACTATTCTAAGAAATCTCATTCATGTCACTTAACAGAGCGCTGAATTCGTCATATTCGATAAGAACCCAACAACATGTCCACCGGTTCCATCCAAGATTATTTCTTCTTATTGTTGTTGTTGGTAGTGTAACCCTGCTGATATCTGTACTGGAGACTGCGACGGCAAGCCATGCACTCAAACAAGAGTGGGACGCCGATCCTCAGTCAGGTGGCATTCAGCAGGCGGAGCAAGACTTTTTGGGACTGGACGTAGCAGTCAATGACACAGGAATATATCACACAGGTTTCAACGATACGTGTCCGGTAATTATTTCTGATAACGGATCACAGTTGACAGAGGGTCCGTTTCTTTGTAGTATCTATAAGAATGCATATGATGGAGAGTGGAATATTCAAGAAGAATTTCGGGCTAAAGCAGCAAACCCATACTGGCAATAGGTTTGAATCGAAAATAATGCGGGCAAAGGCAGCCTAACCCATAACGATGATCGCACTTGCCCCGGTATCAATACCACCAAAGTGTTTTCATCTCAAATTTACATCACTAATCTACATAACCATGGGTCGTCAACTTCATATGTGCTGTATACTAGAAAAATAATGATTATTCCCTTCAGCGATTCATGACGGACAATCCTCAGTCAGATGTATTCATTGTAGTACAGATGATTAGAAAGATGATGCAATTATAGATCAGTGGAGGGCTAATTACAGACAAATAGAGTCAAGATCCAGGACATTGTCAGGATGACGCTGACAGCCCCCGGTGACAGTGTCAATGCGTTGACACCTTCTCGTAACATCGTGTATAATTATATAAGGATGGCGTGTCGAAAAGGGTTTCAAGTTTGGGGCAATGATAGTAACTAAAACACGTGAAGGGCAAGGGCTACCAGAAATAAGACAAAAAGTCAATAATAGCAACAGAATTTTCCTTAGACTGCCAAGTGCGTACATACCATTTTTTCAGGCGATGGCACAGGATTACTATCAAAGGGAAAAAATAGAATCACCGTCGATTGGTTTACTTGCCAAGACCTGTTTGATTACCGCCGGTAATGTGTGGAATCGCATGTGCATTCAACTCATGAATAAAGAGTACGAAAGAAAGATGCGACAGCAGCAACAGGAAGCAGGGAATCCAGTTAATAGGTTAACCACAGAACGTGGGTATCCAACATCGGAGTCGCGGGTAAGTCAATCTAATCAATCTAGTTAGATTATAACCGCTATTTTTATATAATTTGAACCCTATAGATACATCGTCTTTGAAAGGACTTCCAAGAATAAAGCGAAAATCTCTAGGGTTCTAGAGTCTCTTATGCCCAACTTGGATTAAAAAATTTATAATCTGAAATATCTAGGATTTAACCTATGGTCATATCTTCTGGTTGTAAAGAAGAAGTCTAGGGAAAAGATACGTGGATAGAAGTATTAAGCTCTACTATCTTGATGGTAGTTGTTGTCGTTTTTTTTGTTGTTCCTTGTTAACTATCGGCAATGTAAAGCAAAATGTAGCCCCTTCTGTTCCGTCAGAACCATTGTTGTTCTCAGCCCAAATCCTGCCCCCATGAGCTTCAATTATGCTTTTAGAGATAAAAAGACCCAATCCAGTTCCCATTTGGACGCCGTGTAAAGGAGATTTTGTACTGAACTTTGTGAATAATTGTGGCAATACTTCAGGGTCTAAGCCTTGACCAGTATCACTTATGCTAACGAAAACTTCGCTGTCTTTTATTTCTGACGTAACGGTTATTGTACCTTCTTTGGTAAATTTAATACCGTTACCTAGTAGATTAGAAATGACTTGTATTATTCTTCCTTTGTCTGCCTCTAATATGATATGCTGAGGCTCATATGATAGCTTTATATTTTCATTGTTAAGGAATCCCGTACTTAATGATATATCATCCATTACATTTATTATTACGTCATTTAAATCGAATCGTTCTTTTTTTAGCGTTAATGACTGGCTTTCGATCTTTGTAACATCCAGTATAGCTTCTGTAAGACGTAGAAGCCTTTTTGCGTTTCTTATGATGAC